>JAGUUF010000349.1 GCA_020063545.1 Cytophagales bacterium | reverse complement strand
TGAACTCGATAAAAATGCGCAGCTGCAAACCGAGTGGTTTGGCCGTACCATCATTCATTCCGATCACCGCTACACATACGAAGAAGCGCAACAGGTACTCGAAAGCGGCTCCGGGTTGTTTGCCGATGAACTTAAAACGCTGAATGACCTTGCCCATAAACTGCGTAAGGAACGGTTTGCAAAAGGCGCGGTAAACTTTGAAACCACCGAAGTAAAATTCAAACTTGATGAAAAAGGCCGGCCGCTTGCCGTAGTACCCAAAGTGCGCAAAGACGCCCACAAACTTATTGAAGAGTTTATGCTGCTGGCCAACAAGCGGGTGGCCACCTTTGTTTACAGCCAGAAGAAAGGCACAGAAAAAAATACGTTTGTGTACCGTATCCACGATTATCCCGATCCGGAAAAGGTAAAAGATTTCGCTCTCTTCGCCCGGCAGTTCGGCCACCGCATCAGCGTTGATGAAAAGTCCATCTCCCGCTCACTCAACAAGCTCATGGACGAAATCGAAGGCAAGCCCGAACAAAATGTATTACAGCAAATTGCCGTGCGGGCCATGGCCAAGGCAAAATACTCCACCGATCCGAAGGGGCATTTCGGCCTCGCGTTCGATCACTACACACACTTTACATCGCCCATACGCAGGTACCCCGATATGATGGTGCACCGGCTGCTGCAGCATTACCTCGACCAGGGCAAGCCCGTAAACAAAAAAGAGTACGAAGAAAAATGCCTGCACTCCTCGGAGCGCGAAAAACGTGCTGCCGATGCCGAGCGTGCATCCATTAAATACAAACAGGTGGAGTTCATGTCCATGATGGCTGGCGATACCATCTATGACGGCCTGATTTCCGGTGTAACCGAGTGGGGTATTTATGTTGAAATTATTGAAACCAAGTGCGAGGGCATGATCCGCATGGCCGACCTGGACGATGATTACTACGAATACGATGAAAAGAATTACTGCATCATCGGCCGGAGGAACAGAAAAATTTATACCCTCGGAGACCAGGTACGGGTTAAGGTTAAGAAAACGGACATTGACCGCAGGCTGATTGACCTGGTGCTGGCAAAAGACTATTCCGACTCCGAATCAAAGAACAGGAAGTCTCCACTACAGGGAAGATATAGGGGGGTGTGATAATTTTCTGTTTACTTGCACCCGATGAAAAACAACACAACAACCTGGCTTTCATTGATCGAATCTGAAATCAGGCGGCTTAAATTCGGCAGCCGGCCTGCCTCCTTGTATGAACCCATCCGGTACCTGATGAGCCTGGGCGGCAAGCGGTTGCGCCCGATGCTGGTGTTGCTGGCGTATGCCTTATTTAAGCGCGATGTAAAGAAAGCGATGCCCTATGCCGTAGCCGTTGAAGCGTTTCACAACTTTACCCTCATGCACGATGACATTATGGACAACGCCCCGCTGCGAAGGGGAAAAGCAACCGTGCACGAAAAGTGGAACGTAAACACGGCCATCCTTTCGGGCGATGTGATGCTCGTACACGTGTATAACCTGTTCCTCTCGCTGCCGCCCAAAAAACTTAACCAGGTACTAACCCTCTTCAACCAATGTGCAGCAGGGGTGTGCGAAGGACAGCAGTGGGACATGGAATTTGAAACCATGACGACCGTTACCGAAAAGCAATACCTTGGCATGATACGCCAGAAAACCGCAGTACTCCTGGGCTTTAGCCTTGAACTGGGCGGAGTACTTGCCGAAACAACCCCGGCAAACTGCAAGGCTTTAAGCGAATTCGGAACCAACATCGGCATCGGTTTTCAACTAATGGATGACCTGCTTGACGCCTATGGCGATCCGGAAAAATTCGGCAAGCAGGTGGGTGGCGATATTATTGCGAATAAAAAAACCTACCTGTTGCTGAAGGCGCTGGAACTCGCAAACGAAAAACAACACGCTGCACTCAACCAGTGGCTTACAGCAACGGCATTTGATCCGGCCGAAAAAGTGAAGGCGGTTAAAACCATCTGGGATCAACTCCAAATCCGGCAGGAAGCCGAAAAAAAAATCAACGCCTACTTCCGCAAAGGATTCCAGTCGCTTGAAAAGGTGAAGGGAAACAAAACGGCTAAGGAAATGCTCCGGAAATTTGCGGAGGATCTGATTGCCCGGCAACATTAAGTAATTCGTTTCCCCGTTGTACCAGGTGTGCTGAGCCGCAGGCAAAGCACCTCCTGTTGAATGACCTTATTCCACGTCCTCCATCTCTTCCTCACAATCTTCCCAGCACTCGTAGCAGGGTTGTTCGATGGTAGTATATTTTGCAAGCTCCCCGGTTCGCACAACCATAACCGATTCATCATCGTCACCCAGCCACCACTCGGCCAGGGTATGCGCTTCATCTTCCCACATCATGCGATAGGTTTTAGTGGCGTTTTCATCCTGATCGTCCACGGTAATCGTATAAATTCCGGGCATTTCGCTTTCGGCAAACGACCGGATAATGCCAAAGGAAGCATCCTGCCCCCAGCCGATGACCAGCGTATCGCCCATTACCTGCATGGTAAGGTTATCTGCATCGCACGGACGAAAAACCACCCAGTTGCCGTCAGGCCATTTGGTAAGGCGCTCCCACTCGCCCTGCAATTCGGTAAGCAGTGATGTTGTGTCGGCTTGTGTTTCCTGCTTTGCGGAAGGTGAGCAACTCACCACCACCAGCAGCACGGCAATCAATTTTGTCATGAATAAAATTACGATTTTATCAGCACGTTGCAGAACACCTCTCCCAATATTTGCCTTGAATAGCGGGCTTCAGCCAGTTTTCGGGCATTCTGCTGATATGCCAGAAGTAAATTCGGATCAACCATGCACGGAGTTACTTTCCGGATAAGATCCGCTGCATCGCTTGGATTAACCGCTATCCCGCATTTCTCATTTTCCACTTCTTCTTTCATCCAGCCCCCGGTGCTTACGATGATAAGCCTGCCGGCAGCCAGCCCGTCAAAGTACTTGTTGGGCGAGCCGGTTTCGAGCACCGGAAGCTGCTGGTAGCACACCAAAACCGCATCGGTAACGTTGAGCACCTGCCGCACGCCTTCGCGGTTTTGATGTGGTATAAAGGTTACGTTACCAAGGTTTCGTTCGGCAGCCGATTTTATAAGCGCATCCCGTTTGGCGCCATCCCCGCACAAAACAAATTGGATGGGCAAATTTTTCTGCATGGCTGCCCCGGCACAATCCAGCATATAGTTCAGGCCGTTAGCCAGGCCCAGCGTGCCGATGTAGGAAATCACAAATTTACCTTCGACACCAAATTTCCTTTCCAGTTCCGGGTTTTTCGGTTGAGGCTTAAAAAATCCCGTATCGGCCATATTGGGTACAACATACACCGTGAGGCTGGGGAAGCGCTGAATGATATTTTGCCTGATGGCGGATGAAAGCGCCACCACCCCCACAGCCCGCCTGTAAATAGACGCTTCGAGTCGGTAGAGGATTTTTTTAAGAAAAAAATTGCGCACAATACCCAACTGTACGGGGGCCTCCGGCCACAGGTCGCCCACCTCGAAATAGTATGGGATGCTGTACTTCTTCTTAATCCAGATGGCGGCCAGGCCGGTGGTAAGCGGGGCAGAGATGGCATAACACACATCGGCTTGCCTGAATTGTGCGGCTTTGTTTACAATGCGAAGAACAAACTTTAGAAAAGAGAAAATACGTTTGAAAAATCCATAGCGGTTGTTGTAGGCTACGGGCAGGTAATGCACTTCGATGCCGTCTGTTTCCTCAACCCTTTCGCCAGGTTGGTTATGCGTGGTAATTACCGCCACGGTGTGGCCGGCATTGAGCAGGGCTTTGGCCAGGTAGTACGACCGGAGCGAACCACCGCGCTGGGGCGTGTTAAAAAACTGGTGCAGGATGAGAATTCTCACTAAGCAAGTATGTAAGAACCGTGTAATAAAGATCGTAAAACTGCCAAAAAAGATTGGCCTGCTTTTCACTAACTTCGGCTATCAACTAACAAAACCCTCAGGCATATGAAAAATTCATTACGTTTCATTACGTTTCATTACTTGTAGTAATGGTATTTTATTTTTCCAAATTTCCATCCGCTTTTTCTCAAAATTTAAACTGGGTAAAGCAAATCCCAGGCACCGGTTCCGACTACCTCAAAAGCATGACATCAGACGCTAACGGCAACATCTATCTGGTTGGCGCATTTACCGGGACTATTGACTTTGGTTCGGGTTCAAGTGCCGGTCCTGCTGTGGGCAGCGACATCTGGTTTGGCAAATACTCCAGCACCGGCAACCTGATTTGGGCACACGGTCTGGTTGGCGGAGACGATGATTTCGGCTGGGACATTGCCCTGGATAATTCAGGCAATGTGTACATAACCGGATACTTTGGCACTACAACTGCCCAATTAGATTTTGATCCGGGGACCGGCACTGCTTTTCCTTCCGTTTCACATGGTTTGTTTATAGCAAAATACAGCAACACCGGTGCTTTTCAGTGGGTGAAAACCATTGGAGCAAACCTGGTTACAACTCGATCGTATGCCATTGCTCTTGATAGCTTTGGGGATGTTTACATCGGTGGACAAATCTGGTCAACTACCACGCAGAATGTTGACTTCAACCCCGGAACGGGTGTTAACAACCTGAGCACCTCCAACGGCTCTATATTTTTTGCCAAATACAATGGAGGTTCCGGTAATTACGTGTGGGCAAGAAACGTGGGGCCCGGCAATACGGCCAATACCGATTTATGGGACTTGTTTATTGATGCTTCAAATTATATCTATATAACAGGCCGCTTCACCGGTTCTGCTGACTTTCACCCTACCGCTAACTCCCCGATTTTAAACAGTTCATCCGGAGGTGCCTATGTATGCAAATACAACGTAAACGGGGGTTATGTTTGGACAAAGCAAGTGTCCGGACAAAACGGTGACATTGGCAGGCGCCTGGCGGTTGACGGCTCCAATAATGTATATGTAACAGGCACGTACAATACCAATGGCGAAAATATCTTCCTGGCCAAGTTCAACTCATCGGGCACACAGCAGGCACTCAAATCCATTGGCGGTACAAATTCCGATGCAGGCCATGCGCTTACGCTGGATGGCTCAGGTAATTTGTATTTGACCGGATTCTTCAACGGCACAAATATTAACTTCAATGCAGGTGGCCCACCAATATCTCTAACTTCAAGCGGGAGCTTTCATAATTTCTTTTACGGCAAGTACCGGTTATCCGATTTAGACTGCCAGTGGGTGCGCAGGGTTGACTTTAACCTTGACTTGCCCGATTATGAGATGAATGCCATAAGGCTGGTAAGCAACAAAATTGTTGTTGCGGGCAATTTCAAGGGCACGGGAGATTTCACTACTTGTAGTGATTATACCCAGTTCAATGCCTCTACGATTGACAGTTTCTTAGCTGGTTATAACACCTCCGAGTCGGCCTTCTACATCAGTGGCGGCCTGCCTGAAGTGTGCGAGCCTGGCCCTGTTACGTTTTATGCCTATAATGTGCCTCTGGGTGCAACAGTTTACTGGACGGCCAGTCCCGGAACACTGGTAACACCCACCAGCGGAATAGGCAGTTCATTTACCGTTACGGTGCTGCCGGGCGTATCCGGTACGGTTTCTGTTTCCGCTACCATTCCGGGGGAATGCGGCAGCACCGCCTACGCCAGTTTTACAATTGGCTTAGGTGATGGTGCTGCCTGTTCACCTTCTAACCTAGTACTTGAACCGTGTGCCACCCTGTATGCACAAACCTGTAGCGGAGGTCCGCTCTATAACTGGTATATTGATGGTAACCTGGTGCTGACTACAGATGTATTTTACGCCTATATCTCCTTAATCCTTAACCCGGTGGCACCGGGCTATCACTCCCTGTGTGTTGAATACGCGAATTCTTGCGGTGGAGGGCCTCAGGCATGTACCACTTTTTTTTCACCCGATTGTGGAGGCGGGCAGCAGTATATGATGGGCTATCCTAACCCAACCCAGCAACAAGTAAACTTTGTACTGGAGCCGGGCGGAAAAGAAACCGTTGACTTTGAATACAGCTATACACTGGTAGATAAAAACGCGGCAACCGTTAAAAACGGTACCACCCGTAAAAATGCCCTGGTAATTGATGTTGGCGATTTAATGAAGGGTACCTACATTTTTAAAGTGTACCTGCCTAACCAGCGCATTGAACAACGTATTGTTATTGAATAAAATTAATTTTGAGAGGGGCAGTTACCCCTCTCAATTTTTTACCAGCCCGTTCGTTAACCTAATCCATGCAAAAATTAATTCTGTTAGCAGCCTGTTTTGTCAGCCTTAACTCATTTGCTCAAAGGCAGACCTCAGTGTGGTATTTTGGGGAGACTGCAGGCCTGAACTTTAATACGGTACCCCCATCAGCACTTTTTGATGGTAGGGTCTCTTATGGTGATGGTGAGGGAACAGCCGTGATTTCAGATTCTGAGGGTGCCTTACTTTTTTACACAGAAGGTGAAAATGTCTTTGATAAACTGCATAATGTAATCCCAAACGGAACAAACCTGTGGGGCCACAATTCAACAACTCAAACGCTAATTGTACCTCAACCAGGCAATGATTCCATCTTTTACATTTTCACAATGTCACCACAGTATAATGCGATTTTTGCCAACGACTCGGTGGGGGCTCACTATTCAGTAGTCAATCTTAATCAGAATAATGGATTGGGAGCCGTAACCCATAAAAATATTCTGCTCTTCAAAAAAACTACCGAAAAAATCTCCGCTGTGCACCATGCCAACGGCAGGGACATTTGGGTGGTGTTTCATGAGTGGGAAAGCAATTGCTTCCGGTCTTACCTCGTTACCACGGCTGGTATTGAGCTAATTCCAGTAGTAAGTTGTATCGGGGCCGTCCATCAGGGAGGAGGCCCGGCACCTGGAATAAATCAAAATTACAATGTGGCAGGTTACATGAAAATTTCTCCTGATGGTAAGTTGCTGGCATTAATAATAACAGGTATCAGCAAGGTTGAAGTTTTTTTTTTGATAATGCAACTGGTCGTATAACTACCGTACTTGATTCTTTTTCTCTAACTCAAAGTAATCGTGTTGGTCGATTTTACGGAATTGAGTTCTCTACAAACAGTGAGCTGCTTTACTACACTTATGGTTTCTGGGGTGCATCTGGTTGTGGTGTCAACATTGCAGAAGATCCAGGCGAAGTCTGGCAGTATTCCATTGAAAAGAAGCAGTCAACCAGGGTAGGCAGTTTTGTTGGCTCGCTCAATGCCATGCAGCTGGCCCCAGACGGGCGCATTTACATTTCGCGTTGCAACGACATCACCAACGAGTCGGATTACCTGGCTGTAATCAATAACCCCGGCCGCGAAGGCGCTGCCTGCAACTTTATTAGCAAGGGGGTTTCATTGGGAGGACGTAAAAACAAACTTGGCCTGCCTAACTTCATCGCGTCTTATTTCCGTTTTGAAGAACCCGTTATTGACATGCCCAATATTTTTACACCCAATGGCGATGGGTACAACCCCGTGTTTAAACCCATTGTGTTTGAACATATGCTGGATGCAGATTTGAAGATTATTAACCGCTGGGGGCAGGAGGTGTTTTACACGCGCGATGTGCAGGCCGGCTGGGATGGCGGTAATGCTCCAACGGGAGTCTACTACTGGCTGCTTCGCTACGAGGGCAAAAACGGAAAAACCGGCACCGCGAAAGGCTGGGTGCAGTTGCTGAGGTAATCAACTCCTAACCGCTGCCCCTTGCTTGGCGTGGTTCAAAATATTCTCCACTGTTTCGTCCGAAGGCTCCAGCATCGCCTGGTCCATTTCTTTTTTCATGGCCACAAGCGCAGCGTACTGCTGGCGGAGTTCAGCATCACAAAGCAGGGCTTTGTTAATCTCGCGTTCCTCCTCCTCCGTAATCTCGTGGTACAGATACCTGATCAGATCGGCTTGGGTAAAAGTCTTTGTCATAGGCATTATGGTTACTAAACATTTTTTTCCTCAGGTTAATGAGTGCGTAGCGCATGCGGCCCAGTGCGGTGTTGATGCTCACCCCGGTGCGGTCGGCAATTTCCTGGAAGCTCATCTTCAGGTAATGGCGCATAATCAGCACCTGCTTTTGCTCGGTGGGCAATTCTTTAATGTAACTGCGCAACCGGCTGCGGTTATCCTCCCACACCTGCCGGTCTTCCATCGATATATCGGCAAACTGCAGGGAGTTCATCAGGCGGCTGCCGTCTTCGAGCACAATTTCGGGGTACCGTTTTTCCTTGCGGAAGTGGTCAATGGCCAGGTTGTGGGCAATGCGGCTTATCCACGGTAGAAATTTGCCTTCCTCGTTGTAGCGGCCTTCGCGAATGGTGTTAATGGCCTTGATGAAGGTATCCTGCAACAGATCTTCGGCCACGTACCGATCTTTTACAATCAGGTAAATGGCGGTGTACAATCTCGACTTGTGGCGTTGAAGCAGCATCGCAAAAGCGTCTTCGTTACCTTGTTGATAGCGCAACAGCAATTCGCTGTCGGTGCATTTGTTTTCTATCATTCTGTGTCACATTTAGGTAACGTACACGTGCTGCTCGATATTGCGGGGGTTTTGGTGAATAATTGGGTTGAAAAGATAACCAGATTCCGATTCAGCGCAAAAAAATCTTTAAAATTCTTGCCTGATCGGGATTTTATTTTGGTATTTGTTCCCGATTTTTTGAGTTTGTAACCCCTATGGCCGTAAGTAAAAAGCGCCTCATCAAAAGCCTTGAAACCCTGAGCGATGAGCTGAAAGAATTGCTGAAAAAGCAGTATCCCAACGGGTATGAGAGCAGCATTACGCGCATTTCGAATGCCAAAAAGGAGCCCATTTTTGTATTTC
>JAGUUF010000273.1 GCA_020063545.1 Cytophagales bacterium | reverse complement strand
GAAGCCGGTAGTAAACGGTGGCAATATGCCAGGGCAAAATGCCGTAGGCTTTCAGCGTGTCTTCGTCATAAACTTCAACGGCATCTTTCCAGTACCGCGGCATGGTATATACGGCACTGTCGCCAAAATGGTCAATATCGATATAATGGCGCGGGCCTTCATCGGCAACGGCAAACCGTCTCTTGTCAGGGTTAACCGAAGCCTCAGCAATATAGGTGATGTTCTTTTTGTAAAACCCGATGAGCGGAGGGGGTAATGTAAACACGGCAAGCCGGTTAATCTGGCGGTGTGCATAAAACCCCCAGTTGGCAAACATCAACAGGCCGAACACCAGAAAGGAATTGAAAACGTACTTCACAACCGTTAATTTACACCGAAATACGCACTACCATGCTTCATCGTATTCTGATTTTACTGCTCATTGCTTCGCAGGCGGTTGCCGATAACTATCCCCGCAACGAATCGATTGATATTAAAAAATACATCTTCCGGGTTGAACTGAACGATACCACTAACCGCATAGCAGGCCAGGCAACAATTATGCTTGCGGTTAAGAACGCCATCCGGGATTTCGAACTGGACCTGGTCCAGCAACAACAGGATAAAGGAATGACCGTAAGCGAAGTACGCCTTGGCAGCCGGCAGCTTATTTTTTCGCACCGCAATAACCGGCTAAAAATATTGCTGCCTGCAGAAGTCTCTCCGGGAAATGAAATTGTTGTGTCCATCCGCTACACGGGAATACCCCGTGACGGGCTGATTATTTCGAAAAATAAATTTGGCGACCGTACTTTTTTTGGCGACAACTGGCCCGACCGCGCCCGCAACTGGCTGCCTGCCATCGACCATCCATACGATAAAGCGAAGGTTGAGTTTATTGTTGTTGCCCCGCCACACTACGATGTTGTGGCCAACGGAACTAAAGTTGAGCAGAGCTTTATCAGCAGCAAGCAAAAACTAACGCATTGGCGCGAAGACGTGGATATACCCACCAAGGTAATGGTTATTGGCGTGGCGCGGTTTGCCATACAACACGCTGGAACGGTAAACAACATACCGGTTGAAAGCTGGGTGTATCCGCAAAATAAAGAAGCCGGGTTTTCGGATTACCAGCCGGCCGCAAAGGTGCTCGATTTCTTTAATCGCGTTATCGGACCGTACCCGTATGAAAAACTGGCCAACGTACAATCCACCACCATTTACGGAGGCATGGAAAACGCCAGCAACATTTTTTATTATGAAAATTCCGTTACCGGAAAAGGTGCCGTTGAAAACCTCATCGCCCACGAAATCGCACACCAGTGGTTTGGCAATTCAGCTTCAGAGAAGGACTGGCACCATGTGTGGTTAAGCGAAGGCTTTGCAACGTACTTCACGCATGTCTATAATGAATTCACCTACGGAACTGATAAACTGAAAGAGGGGTTGGTTGCCGATCGCGCAACGGTGATTCAGTATTGCAGCCGCTCACCCGCATCGGTTATTGATACCCGCATTACCGACTACCCCAAATTGTTGTCGCCCCATGTTTACCAGCGGGCAGGTTGGGTATTACACATGCTGCGGCAGGAAGTTGGAGATGAAGCTTTTTTTGCCGGCATCCGCAACTACTATACCCGCTTCCGAAATGCCAATGCCCTGACCAGCGACTTCAGACAGGTAATGGAGGAGTCTTCGGGCAAGCCACTCGGCACATTCTTCAACCAATGGCTTGAAGAAGAAAAACTGCCCGAACTTTCAGTGCAGTGGTCGTACAGCCAGGCTGCAAAGGGCGTATTGCTTACGATAGAACAGGTGCCGGGCCGGGTGTTCGAACTTTCCCTGGAAATTGCCCTGCATACCGAAAAGGGTGAACCAGTTATCCATACCGTTAAAATCAACCAGAAAAGCACAAAAATCACCCTTCCTGCCGACTTAAAGCCGGTAAAACTGGAACTTGACCCGCAGGTAAAGCTTCTTTTTAAAGGAAACCTCAGGAATTGAAAAGCCACTGCTTGGCAATTCCGCCCGATAGAATTACCTTTGCCACCCTTAAAACGCATTGAATAACAGATATGGCGAACCACAAATCGGCAGAAAAGCGCATACGGGCCAACGAGGCCAAGCGGGTACGAAACCGCTACCAACACAAAACCACCCGCACGGCAATGAAGAAATTAACGTCAGCTACCTCCAAAACCGAGGCAGAAGCCTTGTTAAAAGAGGTAAGCTCCATGATTGACAAACTGGCCAAAAAGAACATTATCCATTGGAAAAAAGCCGCCAACCAAAAGTCGAAGCTGGCCAAAAAGGTTAATGCATTGAAGTAACATTGGTATGAAATCATTTCAAGGCCCGGAGGCAAAACTTCCGGGTCTTTTTATTTTTAAGGGA
Source organism: Cytophagales bacterium (assembly GCA_020063545.1). Lineage (GTDB taxonomy): Bacteria > Bacteroidota > Bacteroidia > Cytophagales > Cyclobacteriaceae > UBA2336. Next base: position 21,867 of record JAGUUF010000273.1, on the reverse strand, counting down.
TGAAGAAACAGGCCAAATTTTTACATATAAAAAACTGGGCTGTTGAAGACCGGCCTCGCGAAAAGCTATTGCTAAAGGGAACGGCCGCCCTATCCGATGCCGAACTGATCGCCATCCTGTTGGGAACAGGCACCGCATCAACCAGTGCGGTTGACCTGGCTAAAACCGTTCTGCAATCCGTTGGCCATAACCTGGACGACCTGGCCCGGCTCTCGGTAAACGACCTGATGAAAATTAAAGGGATAGGCGAAGCAAAGGCCATTGCCATCATCAGTGCACTTGAATTAGGGCGCAGGCGGAAAGACACCAGTTCCACCGAAAAACCAAAAATCAGCAGTTCGGGCGATGCGTATTCGCTTCTGAAAAGCAACCTGATGGATAAACCACATGAAGAGTTTTGGGTGCTGCTGCTGAACCGGAACAACCGCCTTATTAAGATGCAGCAGGTAAGCCTCGGTGGCGTTCATGGCACCGTAGCTGACCCGAAAATTATTTTCAAACTGGCACTTGAAGAACTGGCGAGCATAATTATTGTGGCGCACAATCATCCCTCCGGTAACCTTACACCAAGCCGCCAGGATATTGACCTTACAAACAAACTGAAAGAAAGCAGCAAGCTGCTGGAAATAACCTTGGCCGACCACCTGATTATTGCGGGAAAAGAATACTTTAGTTTTGCTGATGAAGGACTGTTGTAAAAAATGAAAAAAATCTTTGTCATTGTTGTTGTACTGGTTGCACTGGCTGCGGTCATGTACTCGGTAGTGGGTACCGGCCGGGAAGATTATATTGCCCAAATTGAAAAAGCCCGGAAAGAAAAAGATCAGTATTTGCGAACTTCGCCTGATTCACCATTCAACAATAACACCGCATCCTTTAATGGACTAACCTATTTTCCGGTTGACCCGGCATTCAGGATTCAGGCCAACCTTATCCCCGTTACGTCAAAAAAAGTAGTCACATTGCCCACCAGCGATGGACAGGAAAGAAAATACCTGGAATACGGTTACGCTGAGTTTATGCTGGGGGGCGCAACCAACAGGCTGCTCATCCTTGAAATAATGGAAATGGGCCCGTACCGGGGCACCTTGTTCCTCGCCTTTGGCGATGCCACCAGCGCCCGCGAAACGTATGGGGCCGGGCGTTACCTGGATGTAAAAAAAGTCAGGGGCAGCTCAACCATTACGCTCGATTTCAACGAAGCATACAATCCGTACTGCGCTTACAACGATGCCTACTCCTGCCCCCTGCCGCCACAGGAGAACCTGCTGACCATACCCATTACAGCCGGTGAAATGACGTACTCGAAATAGGCGATATTACGCCAAAGTCTTATTTTTGAAACCGCTGCCCCGAAACATTTCGGGGTTGTTTTTAATGTACTATGACCATCTCCTACAATTGGCTTAAGGATTACATCAACATTTCCGAGAACGCTGAAGACCTTGGTAAAATCCTCACCTCAACCGGGCTTGAAGTTGAATCGGTGGAGCCATTCGAAACATTGAAGGGTGGGCTTGCCGGTCTCGTTGTGGGCGAAGTGCTTACCTGTGCCAAACATCCCAATGCCGATAAACTCTCACTCACCACCGTTGATGTGGGGCAATCCCAGCCGCTTTCAATTGTTTGCGGAGCGGCCAACGTTGCTGCCGGCCAGAAGGTTGTTGTGGCTTTGCCGGGTACCACCCTTTATCCAAAAAGTGGTGAGCCGTTCACCATAAATGCCACCAAAATCCGCGGTGAAAAATCCGAAGGCATGATTTGTGCCGAAGATGAAATCGGGTTGAGCGACAACCACGATGGCATTATCGTACTCAATACAAAAGTTGCCAACGGTACTCCGGCCGCTGACGTTTTCAGGGTCTGCTCCGACTATCGCATTGAAATTGGTCTCACACCCAACCGGGCCGATGCTGCCTCGCACCTGGGCGTGGCCCGCGATATTAAAGCCGCAAAAAATCGCGAAGTTAAGTGGCCTGACGTGGCTGCATTTAAACCCGACAACAACAGCCTTCCCATAACGGTTGAGGTAAAAAATATTAAGGCTTGCCCACGCTACTCGGCCGTAACGCTTACCGATATAACGGTAACCGACTCACCCGAATGGCTGAAGAACCGGTTGTTGGCCATCGGGCAAACACCCATCAACAACATTGTTGACATAACCAATTACGTATTACACGAAACCGGCCAGCCGTTGCATGCCTTCGATGCTGATACCATTGCCGGCAACAACGTAATTGTTCAAACCCTTCCTGAAGGAACTCCTTTTACTACACTCGATAAAAAAGAGCGCAAGCTTACCGCAACCGACTTAATGATTTGCAACGGTAAGGGTGAAGCAATGTGCATTGCCGGTGTTTTCGGAGGAATTAAATCAGGCATAACCGCCAGCACCAAAAACATATTCCTTGAAAGCGCCTGCTTCTCACCGGATTTTATCCGGAAAACGGTGCTGCACCACGGGTTAAAAACCGATGCTTCCTTTCGCTTTGAGCGGGGCACCGACCCGAACATTACCGTGTACGCCTTAAGGCGTGCGGCTTTGCTAATTAAAGAAATTGCCGGTGGCAAAATTTCCTCCGGGGTGGTGGATGTTTATCCTGAAAAAATTAACAACAGGCAAATTGCACTGAAAGACAAGCACATCAGGCGGCTTATCGGTAAAGAAATTCCGCGCCAGGAGGTTTTTGAAATCCTGAACCGCCTCGACATTACCATCGAATCAAAAACGAATGACCGGTTTACGGTTTCGGTGCCACCCTACCGGGTTGACGTGCAACAGGAGGCCGATGTGATTGAAGAAATCCTGCGCATTTACGGCTTCGATCGCGTTGAACTTAAAGAAGCAGCAAGCTCCGATTTCATTGCCGAATTTCCGGCCAACGACCCCAACAAGTACAGGCGTGCCATTGGCGAGCTACTTACCGGAAACGGCTTTTTCGAAATCTGGACAAACTCGCTTACCAGTCACGCCTACCAGGAGAAACACAGCCTTCAGTTTGAAGGAAAACCGGTTGAAATGCTGAACAAACTAAGCGAAGAACAGGGCATACTGCGCCAAACCCTGTTGTTTACCGGGCTTGAAGTATGCGCCTACAACATCAACCGAAAGCAAAAAGACCTCAGGCTGTTCGAGTTTGGTAAGATCTACCGGAAAGAGGGTGGCAGCTACCACGAAGAAGAACAACTTGCCCTGTTTGTTACCGGCAATTATGAAACAGAAAACTGGCAGAACAAAACCCGTGAAGTAACCTATCACGATATTGCGCAGCAAGTGTACCATATCATCAAAAAAGCAGGCCTTACCGGAACAGAGCAGGAGGTTATTACCGATCAGCTTTTTGAATACGGATCAAAGTTATCCACAAACAATTCACCCATCGGAAAAATCGGGTTGGTAAAATCGGCAATCCTTAAAGATTTCGGCATCAAACAACCGGTATTTTATGCTGAGCTTGATTCGGCCTTGCTTTTCAAAGCAGCAAACCCTAAGTTAGTAGTTAGGGAGGTGCCCAGGTTTCCGGAAGTAAGGCGCGATTTATCGCTCGTGCTGGACAAGCAGGTGAGATTTGACGATGTGCGAAAGTTGATTTTGGCTACTGAAAAGGAACTGATACGGGAGTTGGTTGTCTTTGATGTGTACGAGGGAAAAAACCTGCCGGAAGGAAAGAAAGCATATGCACTTGGGTTTATCCTTCAGGATGAAACCAAAACCCTTACCGACCAGGAAATCGATGCAACCATGAACCGCCTGATGGCCGCGTTGGAAAACCGGCTGGGCGCAGTAATACGAAAATAAACAGCCGGACTTCGGCTTCATTTGAACGATAACAAAATGGACCAGGAACTCTTAAAAACAAACCTGAACGGCCTGGAGCGAAAAATAGCCGTTCTCATTAATGAACATAAGCGCCTGAAAGATGAAGTCAGGAGCCTGAAAACTGAAAACCAGGAACTTAAGGCACACCTGAACAGCCGAGATGAACAACTCGACCATTTTAAAAATCAAATTAAAATCTCTAAAATTGTGGATAATATAAGCCCGGAAGACGGAAGTGTTTCGGAGTTAAAGAGAAAAGTTGACGATTACATCAGGGAGATTGATAAGTGTATCGCTTATTTAAGCCGATAGGAACCTGTAAGCAGAATTAATGGAAGAACTCTCCATACGTATTAAAATAGCCGACCGCGAGTACCCCATGAAGGTGAAAGCGCAGGATGAAGAAAAAGTGAGGAGCGCGAGCCGGCTTATTAACGAACGCCTGAAAACTTACAAAGACCAATTCGGGATTGACGATAAACAGGATTTACTGGCTATGGTGGCCTTCGACAGCCTGGTTGAAAAACTGACGACCGATGAAACCCACCAGGCCATTGACCAGACGGTCATCGAAAAAGTAAACCACCTCAATCACCTCGTTTCGCAATCCATTCTCTAAGCCGTAAACTTCCTGCCGCCAAACGGCACTCCGGGTTATGGTTCAACCTTAACCCTTAAGACTATGTTGCTTGAAATACCGATTAGCAATGAATGGCTGTTCATACTGGGTTCGACCCTGGTGTTTTTCATTATACTAAGTATTGTAATCAGCATTTTGTTATACAAACGTAAAATTACCAAACGGCAGAAGGATCTCGACCAGAAAGCCAGGCTGATTTTAAAGGAAGCTGAAATCGCGGCCGAAAACCTGAAGAAAGACAAAATCCTGGAGGCAAAAGAAAAAATCCTCAAAATGAAATCGGAGTTTGAGGAAGAAGCCAACCGCAAGAAAAACCAGATCATCAGCAACGAACAGAAAGTAAAGCAACGCGAACAGCAGATAAATAAAGAACTGGAACAGGTAAAACGCAAAGAAGCCGAACTGGCCGAAATGCAGCAAACCCTTACCCAGCAGTTAGAGCATGTGCGCAAGCGAAGGGAAGAGCAGGAAAAATTTAACCAGCAGAAAGTACAGATACTCGAAAACATATCCAGGCTAACAGCCGAAGAAGCGCGCGAACAGTTGGTGGCGTCATTGAAAGACGAAGCCCAGACCCGGGCAGCATCTTATATAAAAGACATAATGGAGCAAGCCAAACTTACGGCCACCAAAGAAGCGAAGAAAATCGTGGTGGAGACCATTCAGCGCACCGCTACCGAACACGCTATTGAAAACTGTGTGTCGGTGTTCAACATCGAAAGCGATGATATTAAAGGGAAAATCATCGGGCGTGAAGGGCGCAACATCAGGGCACTGGAAGCAGCCACAGGTGTTGAAATCATTGTTGACGATACCCCCGAGGCCATTATCATCTCCGGGTTTGACCCGGTGCGCAGGGAAATTGCACGGCTTTCCTTGCACCGGCTGGTGCAGGATGGGCGCATTCACCCCGCCCGTATCGAAGAAATTGTAACCAAAACCACAAAAAACATCGAAGATGAAATCGTAGAACTTGGCGAACGCACCGTTATTGACCTGGGCATACACGGCCTGCACCCCGAACTGGTAAAGATGGTGGGCCGCATGCGGTTCCGTTCATCGTACGGTCAAAACCTGTTGCAGCACTCGCGCGAAGTTGCCAACCTGTGTGCCGTAATGGCGGCCGAACTGGGGCTTAATGTAAAGCAAGCCAAACGTGCCGGCCTGCTGCACGACATTGGCAAGGTATGGCCCGAAGAACTGGAAAAACCCCATGCCATTGTGGGTATGGAACTGGCGCAGAAGTACAAGGAACATCCTTCGGTTTGCAATGCCATTGGCGCGCACCACGATGAAATTGAAATGACCAGCATCATCTCGCCCATTGTTCAGGCCTGCGATGCCATCAGCGGGGCGCGCCCGGGCGCAAGGCGCGAAGTAATGGAACAGTATATTAAACGACTAAAGGACCTGGAGGAACTCGGCACCAGCTTCGATGGCGTGGAGAAATGTTACGCCATACAGGCCGGACGTGAGTTGCGCGTTATTCTTGATGCCGAAAAGGTAAGCGATGAACGCGCCAGCCAATTGAGTTTTGAAATCTCGCAAAAGATTGAACGCGACATGCAGTATCCCGGTCAGATAAAAGTTACCGTCATCCGCGAGATGCGCAGTGTAGCGTACGCCAAATAACCATGCAGGTTCAGGTAGAACACGCTGGAACAAAAGGAGCCTTCTTTGTAGAGGAAGGCGGCAACCGGCTTGCCGCGATGACGTTTACCATGGCGGGACAGGCGCTTATGATTATTGATCATACAGAAGTTTCAGATGCCTTGCGCGGAAAAGGAGCAGGAAAACAGTTGGTTGAAGCCGCAGTGAGGTACGCCAGGGATAACAAATTAAAAATCCTGCCGCTTTACCCGTTTGCAAAAGCCGTGTTTGACAAAACCAAACCCTACCGCGATGTACTTGACTCATAAATTCCTGATCCTTACCGCTCCTGTCTTCATAGCGGTAATCCTGCCGGCCTGCAAAACACAGGAAATTTCTTTACAATCAACTGAATGGAAGTTGGTGAGCCTCCGTCAGGAGAATGTTAGCATGCTGCAAAATCCGGTAACGATTTCATTTAATGAAGATGGCAGCCGCATCAGCGGGTTTGGCGGTTGCAACCGGTATTTCGGTTCCTGCAACAAATCGGGCAACCGCATCAGTTTCTCCGGTCTGGGTGCTACCAAAATGTTCTGCCAGGAAACCATGAGCATTGAGGACAACTTTTTAACGGTGTTATCCGAAGTTGATTCGTACGCAATCAACGACACTACTCTTTTGTTAAAAAAAGGCGGCAGTGTTGTTCTCGAATTTACCGTAAACCGGTAAGCGCTACTTCATCAGCTCAACAATTTCCTGTTCGTCAATCCGGATGTCGTCCTCTCCAACCTCATCAAACGGATGTTCCAGGTGGTCCTGGATGTTGTCAAGACTTACCAGGATGAAGCTGTAAAGCACGGGCATTACATACTCCAGGTGTGCGGAGTAATCGTGAAAGGTGCTGGCGAAATACGGACCGTAAATGATCGGGAAAATATAAATAAACACTTTGCTGTAGGCCCGTAACGTAACCGGTGTGCGGTAGGCATGGATGATTTTCAGGTTATCAAAGGCAATAATCATTTTGCTCACGTACTGGCTTACCCGCGAGATCTCCCCGCTTTGAACACCCAGGTTTCTCAACTCCATGGTTAATGCCGAAAGCGAAGAAAACAAGCTATAAATCTTAACTTCATTATCATGCCACTCATGGCGCTGCGATGAGGTGAACATACCTTTCATCAATTGGGTTAAATCGTTAACCAGTTTTCGGGTACGTTCGGGTAAATCACTTTCTTTGTTGGTAGTCCAGTCGCGGGTGGCATAGTAAATGGCAATGGCATGCCCCTTAAAATCCGAAAGCCGCTGCAAGGCGGTCTCCCTGCGGTTGTAGGCCGAGCCGATGGAAAATACTACCGGAAACACGATGGCCACACCCACCAACATATCGGGAAATTTGGCCGTAAGCCCAAGGTGAAAACAAACGTACGTGGATACTACCGAGAGAATGGTAATGACAAGCGTTTTGTAATTAATAATGAGGAAGAAACTTTTGAAAACTCGTTTCATGGGTGCAGGGTTAAGCGACCCAATTTTCAGAAAAACCCCAATATTAACAAATGATGAAGATCAGGTTAACCCAGGGTTATGAAGTTATTCCTGGAGGATTTCTACCTCTACCCGTACATTCTTTTTGGCGTTTGCACTGTGACGATCGTAAATAGGACGCTTACCGCCCCAGGCCTTTATTTCAACCCGGCTGGCATCAATGCCGTTCACCACCAGGTATTCTTTAATGGTTTCGGCCCGCTGAAAGGACAAATCTTTGGCAGACCCGAGCGTCTGCTTTGCTCCATCCAGTGAGAAAAAGTTCTTGTCAGGTCCGAGTTGAAGAATTTTTCCGTGGTAATTACCGTTGGTATGCCCGTGCAGCCGGATACGGTAATTCGGGTTTTCTTTCATCATCTCCACCAGGCTGGTTAGTTCATACTTTGATTCGGGAAGCATAATGGCCGCGTCATTAAAAAAATAAACATGGTACAAGGTGGTGATGTCGCCACGGTGATACCGGATCATATCGAATTTTACGGCTAGCGTGGTGCCCATCAGTTCGATGTATGGTTTTATGGTGTCGCGCAACGGTAACGGGTAGTTTATCTCTACCTGTTGTTTGCGGTAGCCGAATACTTCGGCAATCAGGGTTAACTGGCCTGATTTTGTTTTCGGATCAGGCAGTATCAGGTACTCGTTTCCTTTAACCGTGGTAATAAGCCTGTTCCGTTCGGTATCAATCACCTGGACATCGCCATCAATAACGCGGTTGTTGGTAGCATTGTAGAGGCTGAGAAATACTTCGGTGTTGCCTAACGTCATTACCGGGTATTGCACAATTTTCTGTTCTTCTTCGGGCTCATTAACCGGAAGCGTTACTATGGGGTTTTCCTCAACCGGGGGAATGGGCTGAGGTACCGGTTTTACAACAAATTTCTTCTCCTCAACCTTCGGCTCTACAGTTTTGGCAGGTGCTTCAGCCAGAATAATATCGCCCGAAACAACCCGCACCCAGGCATCGGCAAACTGGCCCTTTGCCCGAACCTGCTGCATCTCAACCAACGATGATTTCAGGTCACTAAAATAGCTCAGGTAAACAAAGTAAAGGTTCTTCTTTGAGTTAAAGCCATAGCTGGCGGTTTGCCCGCTGGCGGTTAGTTGATCCGTATAACGCTTCGCATAATCCTCCCGGGTATTGGCATAAGCGGCAACAACCACATAGTAACCGGCTTTTAATTCGGTTCCGGATTGTGCGATTACCTGGAGACTCTGGAGTACAAGGAGCAAGGATACGACCTGGCAGGTTAAAAACTTCATGTAAGATAGGCTTGGTTTATCTCCAATATTGACTAAAAAAAACAAGAATTTCAAGGTTTAGCAATCAGAATACCCCGCTATGGCACTATTTGCCCATGTAAGGTTTCAGGTATTCGAGCACGAAACCAGCACCGTAACCAGCCAGTTGTACAACGGCTGAAGGTATGCTGAGCAAGGCAACGGTAACTGACCTGGTAGTGAGCCAGGCATCCACGCTGATGGCCGCAAGGTAAATCAGGTAAACACTAGCCCCCAGTTTAAACAACACCGCACTACCAAAAAACAATACCGGCAGGCTTGCTATGCCGAAAAGAAAAACAGCCGGAAACCAATGAACGGCCTTCACTTCACCGGGATGCGCCTTGCCAACACGCACCCGGCCGCGACCAAAGCCCGATACCTGGTTGAAAAACTGTTTCAACGTTGTTCTGCGCTTATGGAAAACGTAAGCCTCTTCAATAAGTACAATGCGGAAAGCTGCTTTTCGCATCCGCACACTAAGTTCAATGTCTTCGGCCAGCCGGTCGAAATGAAAGCCGCCCGTTGCTTCAAAAACCCTGCGCGCTATGCCCATGTTAAAACTGCGCGGCTGAAAATTTTCGGCCACGCGCCTGCTTCCGCGAATGCCACCGGTTGTAAGTACCGATGACATGGTGTAGGCCATGGCCTGTTGAAGGGGTGTAAAATCCCTGTGCCCGCGATCCGGACCTCCCCACGCATCAACACGGCTGTGGTTAAGAACATCGGAAACCGTTTGAAAATAATTCGGGGGAACAACACAGTCGGAATCAAAATAAACAAAGTAGCTGCCGGAGGCTTTCGCGCTTCCGAAATTGCGGCTGGGGCCGGGGCCGGAATTGGGTTTGAAAAGGTATTGAATGTGCAGCTTATCGCGATAGGCATCTACAACCGTATCGCAGCGAACAGCCGAACCATCTTCAACAACAATTACCTCAAAATCTGTAAACGTCTGGTGTGTCAGGCTCTCCAATAATTCACGTATTTCCTCCGGTCGGTTGTAAACCGGAACAACAACAGAGAAGAGTACGGGAGATGCCATGGTGCAACAGCAAAGTAAGTAAAGATTCACCAATCAATCGTACCAACAGGAGGCAGGTTTTTATTACCTTCGGGAACCACGACATACTCATGCCATGAAAAAATACATTCTCCTGCTTTTCGTTTTGCCGGCTGCCCTGCAGGCACAAAACCACTCCAGCGATGTTCAATCGGTGGATAACATCATAGCCGCTTTGTACCATGTAATTTGCGGGGAGCCGGGCGAAACCCGTGACTGGAACCGGTTTAAAAACCTTTTTGCGTCCGATGCAAAACTCATCCCGACCATAAAAAACCAGGATGGTAAAATCACTTACCGTGCATTAACTCCCGATGAGTACGTTCAACTATTCAGCAGCCGGATACCCACGGGATTTTTCGAACGTGAACTCCACCGCGTTACCGAGCAGTTCGGAACAGTTACCCACGCGTTCAGCACGTATGAAACCCGCGAACGCAAAGATGGCCCGGTAACCAACCGGGGCATTAACAGCATTCAATTGTTTTTTGATGGTACGCGGTATTACATTATGAACGTTTACTGGTGTGCCGAAAGCATGGGGTATACACTACCTGAAAAATACTTGAAATAATGAAGAGGCTGTTTAAAACATTACCGTCTATCCCTACTCATGGGGAGAAATTAAGTCTGTTGACCATGAAGTTACTTCCAATTGTATTTATCATCCTGCACTTCATTGCCTCTGCCCAAAAGAGCAAGCCCCTTACCCTCGATGCGATTGCCACACAACATGCTGTAGCATCCTTTAAAGAATTCTACGACTTGTTAAGCCTGCCCAACGATGCGCACTACCCTGATGATATTGAAAAAAATGTACAGTGGTGCGAGGCTGCCTTCGCCAAACGGAATTTTACCACTAAACGGCTCAACACACCCACTGTACCGTTGTTGCTTGCCGAACGGAATGTGAAGAAGCCGCTGAAAACAACCAAAACTGTTTTAATCTATCTTCAGATTGACGGCCAGCCGGTAAACCCCGTGCAATGGAACCAGGAAAGTCCGTGGAAACCCACCCTGAAAGAAAAAGATTCACAAGGTGAGTGGAATACCATCGCTTACGAACGCCTATTTGAAGGCTACAACCCCGACTGGCGCATTTTTGCGCGGGCCAGCTCCGATGCCAAAGGACCGGCAGCGGCTTTCCTTGCCGCACTCGATGCTCTTCAGGAACTAAAGCAGGAGCCGAACTTTAATATGAAAGTGATTATGGATTTTGAGGAAGAGTTGGGCTCGCCTAACCTTCCCGGTGCAGTTGAAAAATACCGGAGCGACCTGGCCGCTGACATGTTTATTATTTTTGACGGGCCGCGCCACATCTCCAATCAACCTACTCTCAGTTTTGGCGCCCGTGGCATCTGCACCATAACCCTCACGGTTTTTGGTCCACGTAACCCGGCACACAGTGGCAACTACGGCAACTTTACACCCAACCCGGCCATGCGCCTGGCCCAATTGCTTGCTTCGATGAAAGATGAGGAAGGCCGGGTAACCATTGCCGGGTTTTACGATGGCGTTGTGCTGACGGATGATGAAAAGAAAATACTGAGCCAGGTGCCGGATGATGAAAATGAAATAAAAAAATTCCTCGGTATTGCCGAGCGCGACAAGGTGGGCAACAACTTCCAGGAATCCATTCAGTATCCTACCTTAAACATCCGCGGACTTAATGCCTTGTATGTTGGCAGCGAAGCCCGCACGCTGATTCCCGATAAAGCCGTTGCCGAAATCGACATCCGGCTGGTGCCCTCCAGCGATGCCAACCGGTTAATCGGCCTGGTGCGTAAACAGGTTGAGAGCAGGGGCTATTACCTTATCGACCGTGCCCCCACCGAAGAAGAGCGGTTGAAGTACCCGCGCATTGCTTCGTTTCAGTCAAGCATTTCCTATGGCCCGTTTCAAACCCCATTTAACTCCGAAGTTGGGTTGTGGCTGAGCCGGGCAATGGTTAAAGCCTTTGGCAAAGAGCCGATAAAAATCCGGATGACAGGCGGTTCCATTCCCATTTCGCCATTTGTAACTACACTGGATATTCCGGCTGTAAGTGTGCCCACCGTAAACCCCGATAACAACCAGCATGCGGAGAACGAAAACATCCGGGTCGGGAACTACGTGGATGCGGTCAGGACGTTTCTGGCGATTTTAACCGAAAAGTTATAAGCACGAATACCGATAGCGTTAATCCGTCCTTGCCGACAATCTGGGCCGAAACCGGAAACTAAACCTGGTCTGATTGATTAAAATGGTTTTGTTTTCCTGTCCTATATTTGTTTGGTTACCGATTACCCCATGAGGTCGGCACTGGAAAATCTGTTGCTTGGCCGGCAGCCCTTTGCTTCGCACCTGGAGCAAAAAACCGCCATTCTTCGGGCTACCCTGGCATCCATTTCGGTTATGGTGGGTGTTGTTTATATCCTGGCCGATTCGGTTTACCGGATAGCGGGTAACTCGCCTTACTATTTGGTTGTGATCGCAGCCGGAATCGTAACGCTTGTTCTTAACCGGAAAAGACTGTTCACCATTGCCAGCATTGTTTTTATGGTCTCGATTAACGGGGTGGTTTTTCTATTTGCCGACAGCGACCCCTACTATACCGGCATTTATGCCTACTTTATCTGTACCAGCCTTACCGGTTTTGCCCTGTTCGGCATCCGGCAAAAAAAACTGGCAATTGCCTTCAGCGTGCTTGCCCTCGTGCTTTGCCTTATCGCGTACTGGACGGACAACAACCTGCTTAATCACAATGTGGTGCCGCCCGCATATGCAAGTACTTACCTTACCATTAACATCAGTGTTTCGCTGATTACCTGTATTGCTGTTATTTATTTTCTCACAACCATTAATCACAACTCCGAAGTAATCCTGCAGGAGCAAAATACCCAGTTGGCCAATGTAAATGCCGAACTCGACCAGTTTGCCTACAGCGTATCGCACGATTTGCGGGCTCCGCTCAGTTCCATACTCGGGCTTATTAACCTGTACAACCTTTCAAAAACCGAGCAGGAAAAAGATGCACTTGTTTCGCTCATCAACGGACGTGTAAACACCCTCGACCAGTTTATCCGCGACATCCTCGACAACTCGCGCAACTCCCGGATGGAAATAAACCTGCAAGAAGTAAAATTATCCGGCTTTACCAAACAGGTCATCGCACAACTTAGTCACATGAAAGACTTTGGCAAACAGGAGATGGTAGTTGAAATACCCGAAACATTTACCGTTGTTACCGATACCGGCCGGCTGAGGATGATCCTGTCAAACCTGGTAAGCAATGCCGTTAAGTATTACGACCCGGCCAAACCCTATTCCTACATCCGCATTACTGCCGGTATTGAAAACCCGCATTGGTATCTTACAGTATCCGATAACGGCCTGGGCATTTCAGCCGAGCACCGCGAGCGGCTGTTCGATATGTTTTACCGGGCCCATGCGCATGGCGAAGGTTCGGGCCTCGGACTGTATATTGTAAACGAAGTTTGCAAAAAACTGGGAGGCAGTGTTACGGTGCAATCCGTTTATGGCGAAGGATCTTCGTTTACTGTAAGGCTACCCATCATAAAACCATGAAAAAAATAATCATCATTATTGTTCTGATAACTACCTGGAGCACATTGTGGAGCCAAAAAAATCTAAAAGGGGCTTACGAAGGAGAACTGGTTGTGCCGAAAAGCGTGTTGCTCATTAATCACCAAAAAGACTCCGTCATAAAAGGCCTGGTGTATTCAAGCCAACTTGAGCACGTGCCGTTTTACGGCATTTACAGAAAACAAGAGGTTCGCGGCACTATTTTCATGCCGCCCGAGCAGGGCGATATTGTAATTCTTTACGGTAAACTGAATAAGGATACGATTGAGGTAACCCTGGTGTCCTCCCTTGATTCTGCCGTAATAGTCAAATCAAAACTGATTAAAGTGTCAGGCAGCGTAAACTACAACCTTGCAAAAACCTATGGAAAAATAATGCCCCAATACGATCAGCAACTCATCGGCAAATGGGCGTTGTTGTACACCATAAAAGAGGATGGCCAAAAAGCCGAAGAACTTCCGATGATGGCCGGTATGTCGATTGAGTACCTTGCCAATGGTTTATTTACTATTACCATACCGCAAATGGAAGCGCTCTTAGCCAAGCATTCCATACCTGTAAGCCAGCGGCCATTCACGCGGCAAACGTGGTATACGCATGATGGCAAACTTATATCGAAATGGGAAATGCATTTTCCTCAATCTATGGTGGAGAAGGCCACGGAGATGGGATTTGCGATACCCTCAACAAACTCCGCTGAATTTATAAGTCCGTATCAGGTTAAAGGAGACACATTGATTACAACTGACAAAAAGCTGTCACGGACTTATTACATTAAGAAAAAATAACCTAACCGGCCACCTTCATTTTCCCGGAAAGCACCTCGTCAACGCCTACCTTGTCAATTACCAGGTAATCCTTTTTGGAAAGCGATTGCCGCGTAATGAGTTCGGCCAGGAAGCCCGTTACAAACAACTGTACCCCGATGACAACGGCAACCAGCGCCAGGTAAAAGATGGGCTGTTGGGTAATGTCGCGCTTCAGCGGGATGTGCGAGATGTAAACCGAATCAATCTTATCCCAGAAGAGTTTGGCCGTAAAGGCAAACCCCGCCAGGAAGGACAGAATCCCAAGTGTTCCGAAAAAATGCATCGGCCGCAAGGCAAAACGGCCCACAAAGGTTATGGTAAGCAGGTCGAGGAAGCCGCGTACAAACCGCTCAAAGCCAAACTTGGTGTGGCCGTACTTACGCTCGCGGTGCTCCACTACCTTTTCGCCAATTTTTTTAAAGCCGGCCCACTTGGCAATTACCGGTATGTAGCGGTGCATTTCGCCATAAACCGAAATGTGTTTTACTACGGCTTTATCGTATGCCTTTAACCCGCAATTGAAATCGTGTAGCTTAATGCCCGACAGCCTTCGCGTAACGGCATTGAAAAATTTTGATGGGATGGTTTTGCTGAGCGGGTCGTTTCGTTTTTTCTTCCACCCGGATACCAGGTGGTAACCCTCCTGTTTAATCATGTTGTACAGTGCCGGTATCTCATCGGGACTATCCTGCAGGTCGGCATCCATGGTGATGACCACCTCGCCCTGGGCAGCACGGAAACCCGTTTGCAATGCGGCCGATTTACCATAGTTGCGGTTAAACCGGATGCCTTTGATGTTGGGGTTTGCCTGGCTTAGGGTAACAATCTGTTTCCATGAGCCATCGGTACTGCCGTCATCCACAAACAGCGCTTCATAAGATAAGCCGTGTGTTTCCATCACACGGCTTATCCATTGAGCCAGTTCCTGCAGCGACTCTTCTTCGTCCAGTACGGGGATGACCAGCGATATGTTCGGATTGCTCATTTACACCATTTCCGGCTGGTTTTTCTTTACAATCAGGCCGGTAATGAGCGACAAGATAATATACCAGATCAAACCGGTAAAATAGCCTTTCACCAAACCAATTGCCGTGAAGTTCTTTGGCATATCTTCCCGCATTTTTTCAAGCTGCTCCTCAATAGCATCCGGAGGCGCGCCCCAGTTTTCCATTGTTTTTTCAGTATTGGAAATAATGGCTTCAGTCATGTTGCCGGCAAGGTCCGGATCAATCACAAAATACAATAAGAAACTAAAAGCAGTAGAAATCAATCCCGCCACCGCAAAAACCAAAAGGCCATGCAGGTAAGCCTTGCCAAACGGAATGTAACCGCCAATCTGGTTACGGTAATTAATACCGGCATAAATAACCATGCCAATACCCAGCAACGTGGCAATTATAATAAAGGTAAAGCCGGCCATCATGGTATAATCAATGGCGTATAAAAGCATAACCAATACAATCGTTACACCGCCAAGGATGGCTCCCCATTTGGCACCGTGGTTTACAAGCGTTGGAGTTGTAGTGTTTTCTTCCATGACTAAGTTGTTTTAGGTTGTTTCCTTAAAATGACGGATAGTATAATGCTTACAAACAGGCCGATTACAAAGCTTTGCGCCAGGTACGTTGAGGCCAGTTGCGCCATGTTAGTCGAAGGAAGGCTGTTTAAATTACGCTCGTAAACCTCTTTTCCGATGCGCTTAATATCCTCTTCCGGAAAGTTTTTAAGGTATTCCGTCATCTGCCGTATGTAGGAGGGTACAAAATCGGTTTCCAGCGTACCGAAAATCCAGAAAAAGGAAGCCGAAAGTGTACCGGCCACGGCCACCAGCAAAAAACTGCCGGCCATGCCTTGCCAAAAATAGAGTATGCCTTGCTGCTGGTAATCGCGGAACTCGCGCAGCGCAAAGAAAATAAATATGCCGTACAGGATGATTCGGAAATCCAAAAAAGGGGCTACCATGAGCGGGTGCCGCCCCAGGTAATACATGGCAATAAGTAACGACACCGCAAGAACGGAAGCAATAGCGCCCCAACGGATGGCGATAAGAGCAAGGCTGCGCACCATGGTATTTACCAATCAGTCATCAATTTTTTGCCTGCCGTTGTTAAAAACAGCCACGGCTTTTCCTTTAATAGGCTTGCCAAACCAGGGCGAGTTAGCCGATTTGCTCAGGTTATTTTTCTCATCAAGCGTCCACTGGCACTCGGGGTCGAACAAGGTAAGGTTGGCTTTTGCGTCCACATCAATTACGGGAACCTCCAGACCCAGAACTTTTCGCGGGGCAACTGATATTTTTTCGATAAGCACTTCCCACTTCACATACTCCGCCAACGCTGTCAGGTTGGCGCCAGTTGTTTGCAGGTTAATGATGCCCGGTTCGGCATGGTCAAACTCAACGTTTTTGCTTTCTACATCCTGTGGAACATGGCCCGAACAGATTACATCAATGGTACCGTCTTTCAGGCCTTTTATCAGCGCCTCGTTATCGCGTTTTTCACGTAGGGGCGGATTTACTTTGTAATTGGTATCGAACGAGGCAAGCGCTGCGTCATTTAGCAGGGGCTGGTAGGCGGCTACATCGCAGGTAACGGGCAGTTTCTTCCTGGCACCCCGCAGCAGGTTAACCGACCGTGCGGTTGACAGCCGCGAAATGTGCAGTTTGCCTCCGGCATAATCAAGCAACTTAAGGTTGCGGCTTATGGCTACTTCTTCGGCTATGGCAGGCATACCTTTAAGGCCCAGTTCGGTACTGGTAATGCCTTCATGCATCTGCCCGAACATATTCAGCCAGATGTCTTCCGGATGGTCAATCAAAACCCCGTTGAATTTTTGCAGGTACTGTAGCGCTTTCAGAAAAATATCGGTATGCCAGATGGTTTTCAGTCCATCGGTAAAGCCAATTGCACCGGCCTGGTGCAGGTCAATCATTTCAGTCAGTTCTTCGCCTTTGGTATTGCGCGTAACCGCAGCAAGAGCATGTACCTGCACCAGCCGGCCGGCATTGCCCTGGGTGAGGTAGGTAACATCGTTCTTGGTTTGAATGGCAGGCTGGGTGTTGGGCAGTACGGCCAGCTCGGTAAAACCACCGGCAGCGGCAGCCCGGGCCACCGATTCGAGATCCTCTTTGTATTCAAAACCGGGGTCGCCAACACCCGTACCCAGATCAAACCACCCCGGGCTTAGCAACATACCTTCGGCCTTTATCACTTTATCGGCCTGGTAGTTTTTTTCACCGATGTCAGCAATGCGACCATTCTGAATAACTACGTTTCTGGTTTTTTTATGAAAGGGCGAGTTCGGATCGAGTATTCTGGCAGACTGGATAAGTACTTTCATTAATCCTTATTTAAGAAACCGGATCAGTAAAACTTCCACCAGCAGGAACATCAGGGCAAGCACCAGCGCCTGTTTCCACAACGGTGTCCCCAAATATCTGGCTTTTATTTCGTTGCTGAAAGTTTCGGCTGAGTTTGATTCAAATATGGTAATGTGCCGGTGGTTGCCAAGCTTCTCTTTTACTTCAAGTGCCGTATACGACCTGAGTAATGACTCCTGTTTACTCTGATTAAAGGCCAGCAGGGCAAGTGTATCGGTACGGTGTACGGCATAATAAAAGCCGGCATTCATCGAAAAGCGGGGAAGTTCAAGCACCACGCGGCTCCCCGCCTTTCGCTGCGAGGGTATAATTTCCTGCTGGCCCACCAGCCGGAGGGGCTGTTCACCCGCCAGGCTGTCGGCACGGACACTGATAAGATTTTCGGTTAACAGGTAGTAAGGCTTGTTCTCAGTTTTTTTACCGGATGCGGCTATGCGGTACATTACCGGCAGGAACAAAAAGTTGCTTGCAAAATCGGTGTACTCGCCTGCAAGCGGTGAGGCCATAAGGTAAACTGTACCCGTTCGGCCAAACCTCGACAGAAAAGGCTGGTCATTTTTGAGTTTAAGCAGAGCAGAGCGATCCGTGCCCCAGTCCAGCACCCTTCGGGCAGCCGGAAGCGCCAGGCGGTTGGTGCGCTCTTCTACTACATTTTCAAAAAATGGATTATTGAAATCCGGTGCGCTCAATTCTGTTTTCTCCGGATCACCTGTTTTTTTTAATACAGGCAGCCCGGTTATTGACTGGTAATCTTTCAGCTCAGGATTTGCAGAAGGAACAATCAAAAGGGACCGGCCGGATATGCGATAGTTTTGCAGGGCCTGCGCCAGCGAAAAATCAATCCGGTCGAGCCCGTTAAGCACAACCAGGTCAGCCTCCTGCAGGTCGCTGTAGTTAACGTTGCCTACAACAAAGGCTTTAAAGGCAAACACCGATTTGTTTCCATATACCTTTTCAACAACAGTAGGTGCAGCGGCTGATTTAATTTCGACCACCCGTATTTTATCTGAAAAATTAAGCGATAGGTACAGGTCATTATCAAACGTTACCGGGTAATCATTAAAACTGATAACCGCCCGGCTGAAGCGACTCAACCCGGTTACCAGTTCGAATGATGTTTGGGCAGTTCCCTTTGCCGGAATGGAGATCATGGCTGTTCCGGCCTGGATATCGTTAAGGGTAAGTTTAATAAGCAGTTGGTCAACCGGTTTAGTTCCATCGTTACGCAGTTTCACGTGCAAAGTGTTTCTCTCACCGCCAACCACAAACGGGTTTTCAAGCCAGGCCGTGTCGGCAAAAATGTTGGCCTCGGGCAACAGGGTTAACGGCACCAGGTGAAGGCGCTGCGAACTGTCGGCAAAAATACGCTGGCCGGGGTCGCCAAATGTTGATTGCTGGAAATCGGATATCCAGAAAATGTCGGCAGCAATGCTTTCCGTATTTGTTTGAAACCTGCTGCTTATCTCCGATGCTGCTCGGCTTACCGGGCTTAGTCGTACCTGGGTAAGCAGGTCGAGCACTTCTGTTCTGGATTTGTATGAATTGGAAAATGGTGCAAAGTCGTTGGTAAGTAATTGGTAGCGCGTATCGGGCGGAAACACTTCAATTAACTGCCGGGCATAGGTTATTGCATCATCAAGTGCGCGAACCTTTTCCCGTACCGGCACCGCCATGCTCATGGAATTATCCAGGTACAGGGCAACATTGCGTGCAGCGGTTACCTGTTCGGTAGCCGGGAGGTAGGGCTGCGCAAAGGCCAGTACAAGGAAAAACAAAAACAACAGGCGGGCCGCCAAAATAAGGTAGTGCTTGAGTTTTCGCTTAGCCGATGTGGCCTGCTGTACCTGGCGGAGAAACCGGTTTGATGAAAAATAAATTCGTTGTGTTTTACGGAAACTGAATAAGTGAATGAGTACGGGTATGGCCAGCGCAGTAAGGGCCCACAGAAAGGATGGATAAACAAAACTCATCGGTGCAAATTACGATTACAAAGGATGATTTACGAATTGGCTTATCCCGGGTTGTATCAAATTCCATAAACGGTTGTGACTTTACCAACGATACATGATTCTATAGGCAACAAACTGTTTTTCAAATGAAACGGACTTATTCCGTGCCGGAAATCAATTCCGGTTCAATGGCCGACATTGCTTTTCTGCTGATCACGTTCTTTCTGATGACAACGGTTATAGACCAGGAACGGGGCATCGCCATTTTGTTACCCGCATACACCAAAACCGAGCCGCTGCCTATTCATGAACGAAACCTGTTCAGGGTGCAGATCAACTCAAATAACCAGTTCATGGTTGAGGGTGAATACCGGGTGAGCCTCGCAGGCTTGAAAGAAGAAGTGAAAAAGTTTGTGCTGAATTATGGAGCAGATCCCAGTTTCTCTGAAAATCCTGAAAAAGCTATTGTCTCGCTAAAGGCCGATCGGGGCACAAACCATGCTGCGTATATTTCTGCACTTGACCAAATCCAGGCTGCCTATTATGAAATTTATGCTGAGCAGGCAGGAATATCGCCAGAACAATTTCGGAAACTTGACCTGGCCAATCCTGATGAGCGTGCGTTATACGAAAAAGGGAAACAAGGTATCCCGATGAATATTTCAATTGCAGAGCCAACGGCTATTAAATAAAAAAGCCCGGCTCTTTTATGAACCGGGCTTTAATTAAAACACGTGACTGACTACACCTGCTTACCCCCCAGCATCACCAGGTCGTTCACATTGATCTCGGTGATGTAGCGCTTTTCGCCAGCGCTGGTTTCGTACACGCGGTGCACCAGTTTGCCTTCAATAGCCACTTCGTTTCCTTTCTTCAGGTACTTCTCGGCTATGCCTGCCAGTTTACCCCAAATAACCACGTTGTGCCACTGCGTATCCTGTACCTTCTCGCCTTTCTGGTTCTTGTACGAATCCGAAGTGGCGATGGAAAACGAGGCTTTCACTTTGTCGCCAAAGGTCTTCACTTCCGGGTCCTTGCCCAACCGACCGATCAACTGCACGCTGTTTCTTAAACTTTTCATAACTGTATTGTTTATTGGTTTAACATACGATTTTTTATTCGCCTATCGGTTACTGCCGATTGACGATACAAAGGTGGAGGCAGAAAAAAGCCTTACTCGTATGATAATCGCTTATTTTCGGTTATATTCGTTTGTAAACGTTTATAAACGGATTAAAAAACTGTTAAAAACACGTTAATCATGGCGAAATCGGAGGAAAAAGTATGTTTGGAGTGCGGTGAAAAAATAAAGGGCCGGGCTGATAAAAAATTCTGTTCCGACCAGTGCCGCATTAGCTACAACAACAAATTGAACAGCAACGAGACTAACTACATGCGCAACGTGAACAACATATTGCGGAAGAACAGGCGCATTCTCATGGAACTTAACACCACCGGCAAAACCCGTGTGAGCAGAAGTAAACTCAACGAAAAGGGTTTCGATTTTACGTATTTTACCGGAACCTATACTACCAAGGAGGGCGCATTGTATAAATACTGCTACGAGCAGGGATACCTGGAGATGGATAAGGACTATTTTCTTCTTGTGGTGAAAAAAGAAATCTGATGCCAGGAAATGTGAAGTTAGGCCCACCTAAAGAATTTTTAACCTTGTCATGCTGAGGCACCCCAAAGGGGTGACGAAGCATCTTTTAATTCGGTAGACCTGCTCTTTAAGTACAAGACTGAAATCAGTCTTAGTGGTGAGAATTAAAACCGTTCCGGATTAAATTGGGCCAATGGCACAGAAAGTTTTTCGTTACTAACAATTTCAGCCACCAGTTTTCCGGTACCCGGCCCTAAACTCAGGCCCATCATGGAATGACCCGTGGCAATAACCAGGTTTGAAAAATTTTTCGACCGGCCGAGGTACGGCAAGCCATCGGGCGGGCACGGACGAAGCCCATGCCATACATCTTTTTTATCTGGCATGGATATATTCAAGTCGGGATAGTACTTCGGTATTGCATCCACAATTCCCTTCACACGGTTCATATTAATGGTATGATCCACACCGGTTATTTCCAGCGTACCGCCAAAGCGCAACGAGTTGCCCATCGGGGTAACGGCAACTCGCGCTTCGAGAAAGATGGAGGGAATACGGGAATTTCTTTTTACATCATGAATCGTAAAACTATATCCCTTT
>JAGUUF010000195.1 GCA_020063545.1 Cytophagales bacterium | reverse complement strand
TTTTCAAACCTGCGTTTTTCAATAAGCGGTTTGATGATGATATACACAAGCAAAGCAACTGCTGCCATGCACACCGGCACCACGGTAAGCCAGATTATCCAGGCGTTATTACCAGCATCCATAATCCAACCGGCCACTTCCTGGTAAACCAGTTTTGCGTTAAGCGCCACAATAATGGCAGCAATAATCCATGCCGCTCCGCTAACCCAAGGGCCTGCTGCAAATTTGCCCATTTTCGCCTTATCGCTGGTAAAGTGAATAAGCGGGATGATGGCAAACCCAAGTTGCAGGCTCAGCACCACCTGGCTAAAGACAAGCAACTGCCCGGTGCGGCCTTCGCCATAGATGAGAATGACCAGATAAGCCGGGATGATGGCGATGAGGCGGGTAATCAACCGCCTTAACCACGGTGCGATGCGCAGGTTCAGGTAGCCCTCCATCACAATCTGGCCGGAGAGCGTGCCGGTAATGGTTGAACTTTGTCCCGCGGCAATGAGGGCGATACCAAATAATATCGATGCCCACTCGGTGCCCAGCAGCGGAGCGAGGAATTTGTAGGCGTCCTGTATTTCCTGTACTTCATACATGCCTGCCCTGAAAAAAGTTGATGCCGCCAGCACCAGGATGGCGGCATTAACAAAAAATGCCGCATTGAGGGCAATGGCCGAGTCAATGAAATTATATTTGATAGCCCTCCAGATTCCCTTATCTGTGTTTTCTATTCTTCGGGTTTGCACCAGCGATGAATGCAGGTACAGGTTATGCGGCATAACGGTGGCACCAATTATGCCGATCGCAATATACAAGGCCTGGTCATTTGGAATGGAGGGAATAAACCCTTTGGCCAACTGGCCCATATCGGGTTGTGCAAGTATCATTTCAATTACAAAGGCAACACCGATTATACCGACAAGCGAAATGATGAACGCTTCAATTTTTCGGATGCCGTAGTTCTGCAGCAGTAACAACAGCAGCGTATCGAGCACCGTTAAGGAAACACCCCACACCAGCGGTATGCCAAAGAGGAGGTTAAGCCCGATGGCCATGCCCAGCACTTCGGCCAGATCGGTAGCGGCAATGGCAATTTCAGCAAGGAACCACAACGCATAGTTTACAGTGGGGTGATAGGTTTTACGCGATGCCTGGGCCAGGTCAAGCTGGCGCACAATGCCCAGGCGTGCACTGAGGCTTTGCAGCAACAACGCCATGATGTTCGACATGAGCAGCACCCAGATTAATGTGTAGCCAAACTGGCTGCCCCCTGCTATATCGGTGGCCCAGTTGCCCGGGTCCATGTAGCCTACGCTTACCAGGTAAGCCGGACCTAAAAATGCAAACACCCTGCGCCATCCTTTACGGGATGACGTGTCCACAGATGCATGTACTTCACTCAGCGACTTATCATCGGTCTTTCGCAGGTTCATCGGTTATCATTGAAACGTATAGCGTAATCCTAAAAATGCTTTTATCCCTTGCACCGGGGCATAGTTGTAACTCGTGTCGAACGATGGCGAGAAGGGTTGCTGCCAGTTATAGATTGGGTTTTCCGGAATGAAATTCAGGAGATTCTTCACACCTCCGTAAATCTCCATTCCGGATGAAAACGATTTTGTTACCTGGATGTTCAAAATGGTAAACCAGGGAGATTGGTCCGGTCTGAAATCACCGGGCACAATCGGCAGGTGCATGGGGCCGGTTATTCGTCCGTTCAGGTCAATGGTTATGCCGGTGCGGTCGAGCGAGTAGCTAAGAGAATATGTTCCTGAAAACACAGGTGCAAACAGTTGGGGTATTGTCTGCAACACATCCAGGCTGTCGCGTTGCTTTTGGTAAACATCCATGATGGTCGCTCCGGCAATAAATTTAAACCCGCTGGTAAAGGCTGCATCTGCATTTAGGGTTATTCCTTTCGAAACGGCATAACCGTTCAGGTTATCATAGATTATTTTATCAAGGTTGGTAAGAAAGTCGCCCACGATTTTATTGGAGAACCGGGTATAGAAAACCGATCCGTCAACATTGATGTACCCGGATGCATGCCGGATGGTAGTGGCATAGTTCAGGTTCAGGTTCCAGGATTGTTCCGGTTTCAGTTCGTTTTTAATAACCACCTGGCGCGAGCCTGTTAAGGCGGCATGGTCCTCGGTGAACAGGTTCACCACCCTGAAGCCGTTGCCGCTGGTAATCCGGAAGGTATGGTGTTTTGCCGGAGCATACTTGAGTGATATGCGCGGTGAGAAAATATTTCCATGTACGTTATGGTGGTCGTAGCGCAACCCCAAAAGCCAGGTGAGTTTATCGGTTGCACGGAACTCATCCTGCACAAAAATGCCGGGCAGCCAGGTGCGTTGACCCTGTGCAGTAGCGGGTGTGCTGTCGTCATAGTACGTAAATCGGAAGGGCAGACCAATCAGCAAATCGTGTTTGCCTACTCTTGTGTCGTAGCGCACTTGTGCAAAAGCCACATGTTGGTCGGCCAGGTATTTATTTATGCCGTAGTAGGAATCCTGGAGGTGGACGTTGTAGGAGTAGTCAATAAAAATTTTCTCCGATGACGGTAATTGGTACGTGCCGATTACTTCGGCACGGTTGGTATAGATGGATTCACCATATACCTGGTTGCTTCCTCGCTGTGATTTCGTCCATTGCAGTTCGCCCCCCCAACGGTCTTCGTACACGTACCGTGCAGCCAGCGTTGCCTGCCGGTTTTGTGTGCGATAGAATTGCCACTTGTTAAAAACCGAAAACCGGTTTTGCAGTGTCACATCGGTAAAATTATCGTTGTTAATATCGAGCGGATTGTTGAAAATAAAATAATTGATGCCGAGCAGGGCGGTTGATTTACCGGCTTTCCACGCTGATGCAATGTCGGTATTGAACTCGGCAAGCGAAGTGGCCTGCACATCGGCATTGAAACGGGGCGTTGTTGCCGGGTCTTTTGTAATGATGTTGATAAGCCCGGCAACAGCTTCCGATCCATAGAGCGTTGAAGCAGGGCCTTTTACTACTTCGATACGTTTTACCATGTTGTTGGGTATGCCCGATAATCCATATACGGTTGAGAGGCTGCTTACGATGGGCATGCCGTCAATCAGCACCATGGTGTAGGGGCCTTCCATTCCGTTAATGTGGATGTCACCGGTGTTGCACACGTTGCAGTTTATCTGGGGCTGAACTCCGTTCACCATACTTAGCGATTCGAAGATGCTGGGCGATGGATTTTTCCGAAACAGGGCAGGCGTGTAGATTTCAACCGGAATGGGCGAATCAGCTTTCGACACTTCTTTCAGTGTGGCCGACACCACGGCAACTTCGGGCAGGGTAGTGGCATCGGGTTTAAGTGTTACCGTGTAACGCGTTTGTTTGGTACTTATGGAGATGATTTCGGGCACATACCCCACGTACGATATTTTCAACAGTATATTTTTCCGGGGAGCATCCGTAAAGGCAAGTGAAAAGTTGCCGGATTCATCCGTTGAGGTGCCTTGATCCGTGCCTTCAACCAAAACCGAGGCAAATGCCAGCGGCTCGCGGGTGTCGGCATCCAATACCGTTCCGCGAATGTTAAGCGGTTGACAGAATACCCACCCGTACGATACCAGCAGTAAAAGAATTACTATGGTTATAGTACGCACCATTATCCGGTTACCATTAAATTTTGTGCTGCCTCGCGTGAAATAAACACGCGCTTCTTGTTGTCGATGCTCACCTCAAGCGAGCCGTCAAATTCAACTTTATCAACAATGCTCACCGAAGCCTCAATGTATATCCCGATCTTGCTCAGGTATTGAAGAAAAGAGGGTGAGCCGTTTTTTACTGCCCTGATGGTGCACTTCTTATAAGCCGGAAAATCAGCGAGCGGAATTTGTTTTACTTCTTTTATTTTTCCGGATGGATCGGGTATGGGGTGCCCGTGCGGATCAACGGTGGGGTATTCCAGGAATTTATCGAGTTTTTCAATCAGCAAACCCGATTGAATGTGCTCCAACTGTTCGGCTACTTCGTGCACTTCATCCCAGGTGAAGCCGAGTTTGTTTACCAAAAAAGTTTCCCATAACCGGTGCTTGCGGATGATCTGCAGCGCCTGGAGTTTTCCCTGCTTCAGCAGGTTTACCCCGTAATACTTTTCGTAGGCAATCAGGTTTTTTGCCGACAGTTTTTTAACCATGTCGGTTACCGATGCCGGCTTGGTTTGCATGGTTTCGGCCAGTTCGTTGGTGAGCACCGGTCGCTCCCCGGCACCGGAGAGGTGGTAAATGGCTTTAAGGTAGTTTTCTTCGGTGTAGCTGAGCATACCGCAATAATTACGATATGCAAAAATAAAAGTTTAGATTAACCTAAAAAATAATTTTACGGTA
>JAGUUF010000126.1 GCA_020063545.1 Cytophagales bacterium | reverse complement strand
CAGGTGTGGCAGGTAGCTCAGCAGGTTCTTCTTTACGGTAAGAGCGTCCTCGCGTTTCAGACCGGAATACACCTGTATGGTGTAGCCGTCTATAAACCTGCGGGTAAGGTTAATGCGATCAATGCTGTCCAGCACATCGTCAACTTGTTTGTTAACTGCATAGCGGGCTTCAACATAGGCTTTTGGGTCGCGTTTCGGTTCTTCCTGTTTTGTACCAGCAGGGGTTTGCGGTTCTTCAACCGCAGGCCGGTATGCCGAAAGATCTTCATGGTATTTTCCACCCTGGCCCTGGGATGATTGCTGCGGAGACTTGCAGCCGTGAAGGGCAAACAAAAGAATCAAAAAATAATATGGTAACCGGCAGTTCATTTAGTCAATAAGGATACACCGGTTGTTCAGGATATCGTCTTCAACTTTTTTGTACTTCACATCGCGCAGAATTTTGCCGTCCGGATATTGCACCGAAACACGATCGTTGCGGTTAGCGATTTTCTGCGATTTTACCGGCATTGCTTTTTCCTGCGGTGGTCGGCTTGTCTGGGCTTGGGCCTGCCCGCCCCCGCTTAACAATGAGCGTGATTCTTCTTTTTGTTCGCTGAAGCGCTGCCTGCGTGCCGAACGCGCTTCCTGCACCTGGTCGGGCTCCTGTACGGGGATGTCGGCCTTCATCAGGAAGGAAATGGTTTCCTCGTTCACTTTACCTACGAGTCGCTTAAAGAGTTCAAAGCCTTCGAACTTGTAGATGAGCAACGGATCTTTCTGTTCGTACACGGCCGTTTGCACGGATTGCTTCAGGTCGTCCATGTCGCGCAGGTGTTCTTTCCAAAGTTGGTCAATAATGGCCAGGGTAACCATTTTTTCCATGGCCTTGATTAGTTCGGCATTGCCGGTGTCAACGCACTTCTTCAGGTTGGCAGCGATGCTGATATTTTTGGTGCCATCGGTAAACGGAACAAGAATATTTTCAATGGTTGCTCCCCGTGTTTTGTAAATTTCTTTGATTACCGGCTGGGCCTTATCGGCAACCGCTTTGTTCTTTTTATGGTAATGCTCCAGGGCTTTGTGGTACAGGTCGCTTGCCAGTTTGGCTTCATCCTGCTTTTCAAATTCTTCCTTGCTCAGCTCATAATCAAGTGCCAGGGTGCTGAGGGCGTTCAGGCGAAGGCTTTCGTAGTCATTGGCGGCTTTTGCATTGCCCACAATGTCTTCGCACGTGTCGTTGAGCATCGTCAGGAT
Source organism: Cytophagales bacterium (assembly GCA_020063545.1). Lineage (GTDB taxonomy): Bacteria > Bacteroidota > Bacteroidia > Cytophagales > Cyclobacteriaceae > UBA2336. Next base: position 1,703 of record JAGUUF010000126.1, on the reverse strand, counting down.
GTCCAGTTCAAGTCGTTCGCCAAACAAGGCGTTTCGCCTGCGCTTGTAAATCACTTCGCGCTGCGAGTTCATTACGTTGTCGTACTCGAGCAGGCGTTTGCGGATGCCGAAGTTGTTTTCTTCCACTTTTTTCTGGGCGCGTTCGATGGAACTGGTTACCATTGAGTGCTGGATAACTTCGCCTTCCTTAAGCCCGAGCCTGTCCATAATACGCGCAATGCGCTCAGGCATGAACAGGCGCATCAGGTTATCTTCCAGTGAAACGTAGAATTGCGAGGTGCCCGGGTCGCCCTGGCGCCCGGAACGTCCGCGTAGCTGGCGGTCAACCCTCCGGGATTCATGGCGCTCGGTACCGATAATGGCCAGCCCGCCTGCCGCCCGCGATTCGGGTGTGAGCTTAATGTCGGTACCGCGGCCTGCCATGTTGGTGGCAATGGTAACCGTGCCGGGTTTTCCGGCTTCTGCCACAATTTCGGCTTCGCGCTGGTGTTGTTTGGCATTTAGCACCTGGTGTTTAATCTTACGAAGCTGCAGCATGCGGCTTACCAGTTCCGAAATTTCAACCGAGGTGGTACCCACCAGCACGGGCCGTCCTTGCTGCGTTAGCTTTACGATCTCATCGGCTACGGCATTGAATTTTTCGCGCATGGTTTTGTACACCAGGTCGTCAAAATCTTTTCGGGTTACGGGCTTGTTGGTGGGAATGGTGACAACATCCAGTTTGTAGATGTCCCAGAACTCACCCGCTTCGGTAACGGCTGTGCCGGTCATACCGGCAAGTTTATGGTACATGCGGAAGTAATTCTGCAGCGTAATGGTGGCATACGTTTGGGTGGCGTCTTCCACTTTTACGTTTTCTTTTGCTTCGATAGCCTGGTGCAGGCCATCGGAATACCTGCGGCCCTCCAGTACCCGGCCGGTTTGTTCGTCAACGATTTTAACTTTGCCGTCAACGATGATATACTCGGTATCTTTTTCAAAGAGGGTATAAGCCTTCAGCAACTGGTTAACGCTGTGGATGCGTTGCGATTTAACCTGGTATTCGCGGATGAGTTCTTCTTTCTTTTGAAAACGCTCGGCTTCACTCAGCGAGGGGTCTTTTTCAATTTTGTTTAGTTCTGTACCGATTTCAGGCAGGATAAAGAATTTGGGATCCTCGCCTTCGTTGGTAATCAGGTCAATGCCCTTTTCAGTCAGTTCAACACTGTTATCTTTTTCGTCAATAATAAAGTAAAGCGGTTTATCGGCTTCGGGTAAATTTCGTTTGTTGTCCTGCAGGTAAAAGTTTTCGGTTTTCTGAAGGATAGCCTTGATGCCGGTTTCGCTAAGGTATTTAATCAGGGGTTTGTTTTTGGGTAATCCGCGGAAGGCGCGGAACAGGGCGGTGCCGCCATCTTTTTCGTTGCCTTCGGCAATAAGTTTTTTGGCTGTTACCAGGTAGTCGGCCACGATTTTTTTCTGGGCTTCAACCAGTTTAAAGATGCGGGGTTTTAAATCATAAAATTCGTGCTGGTCGCCTCGGGGTACGGGGCCTGAAATGATCAGCGGAGTCCGGGCTTCATCAATCAGTACGCTGTCTACTTCGTCAACCATGGCGTAATGGTGGCCGCGCTGCACGAGTTCCTGCGGGTCGCGGGCCATGTTGTCGCGCAGGTAATCAAAGCCGAACTCGTTGTTGGTGCCGTAGGTGATGTCGGCCTGGT
>JAGUUF010000260.1 GCA_020063545.1 Cytophagales bacterium | reverse complement strand
TGCAGTGTGGGGAATAGGAGGGCTTAAAAATGTAGCGCAGCGAAATGTTAAGCCCGACCTGCACGTATCTGTCCCCCGACACCGAACTAAATTAAGAAATTACTTTTAATACCTACACCGAACCCCCACATTGCAGAAACATTTTGTTGGGCGCTGTGTTTTTCACTTACTTTTAATTTCATTTATCAACTTAAATAGTTTCTCCACTATACTCATTGAAACTTCGTCTGATTTTTCATTGTCTGAGTCACCTAGTCCGTCTTTGTTACCAAAGTATTTCTCCACAAGTTTCTCTTTGATTTCCTGCTTTTTGTTGTCATCTAAAATCTCTATGAATGGATTAATTGAAGCTAATTCAAGCTCTGCCTTACGATTAATGTTTTCGAGTTTTCTGTGTTTTGAAGATTCTCGTGCTGCGTATGTCGCTGGGTAAGTCAACACAAGGGCTGAAAGTACTCTTACCAAGGCGGCTTGCCAATCAAATTTTTGAAAGTCGATTTGCCATATTGTATACAGTAAGATGCCAGATAACACGGACATAAATCCAATAGCAACGTATCTCCAAGTGTCTGCAGTTTTCTTGTGTGATTCGGCAATGAATTGGTAATTCCCTGTCGCGCCAATGTTACCAATTACATTTACGAGTTTTTTCGCTTCAGTTTCTTTTTTGTTAAGCCTGTCTATAAGTTCTTTTGTATTTGTGTCAATTTTCTTTAATTCAGTTTCAATTTGTTTTTGAAATCCATTTCTTACTTCTTCAAATCTAGTTGACTCAGTAGTTTTTATTTGGTCGAAACTTGTTTGAAAAGTCGTATTTAATCCATCAACAATTGTCTGTTTCTCAATTATTGTCTTTGAAATCTTTTCAAGTTCTTTTTCTTTCTCTTCTAATTCTGTTTTTAAGGATTCAAGTTCTTCTTCCTTCTCAACTATTGAATTAGCTAGGTCGTTTATTTTTTGGTCAACCAGTGATTTGAAGTCGTTAATAACTTGGGAGTAGCTAAAGCCACCTTCATAATTGGGTATAGGAAAATTCCTTGCTCTTGATAGCGCTGAGTATAAATTGTTAGTCGCATTAGTTAAATGTCCTGCGTTATCATTCCCAATAAATGTATTTATTTGTCCAATAGCTGCCTCAATTTCATTTGCCAGGGTTGTAAGGTCGGAATTGTTTATCAATGAAGTCAGGGCTTTATCCAACTGTGTCCTTATGTATGAACATGATGCTTTAAAAAAGTCCAATGTCTCCAGGTCAATTTTTGCTGAGTTGTCCTTACTTGATATTGTGCTCTCAAGTTGTCCCAGTTTTTCAAAAACAATGTGTTCTTTAAATTCCGATGTCTTCATGTTCGTATCTTTTTAAAAACATTGCGCCCAACACTCGGCTATCACCAATTGAATATACATTGCTTATAGCAACCTGTCAAATGTGCCGGCCGGTAAGCTAAAAACGCAGGATATTTTAATGGTGCACTTTTTAGCGCCTAAACCCCGGTGTAGGTAAACGGGGTAATGGCACGCAGGCGCTGCTTCAGGGTTTCGTCAACCTTCAGGTTGTTAATAAACGCATCAAACTCAGCACGCCCGGGTTTTGTGTTGTTGCGCGTTAGTTCCTTCAGCGCCTCGTAGGGGTTGGGGTAGCCTTCTTTGCGTAAAATGGTTTGAATAGCCTCGGCAACCACCACCCAGTTTTTCTCCAGGTCGTGGTTAATGGCTTCTTTGTTCAGTTCCAGTTTGGCAATGCCGCGGTGCAGCGAGGAGAGGGCCAGCCACGTGTGGGCCAGCGGCACGCCAAGGTTGCGCAGTACGGTGCTGTCGGTAAGGTCGCGCTGCAGGCGCGATACGGGTAGTTTTGCCGAGAGGTGTTCAAACAATGCGTTGGCGAAGCCCAGGTTGCCTTCGGCATTTTCAAAGTCAATCGGGTTTACCTTGTGCGGCATGGCCGAGGAGCCCACTTCGTTTTTCTGTATCTTCTGCAGGAAGTACTCCATGGATATGTATTGCCACACATCGCGGCAGAAGTCAATCAAAATGGTGTTAATGCGTTTCAGGTTGTCGCACAGGGCGGCCAGGTTGTCGTAGTGTTCAACCTGTGTGGTGGGTTCGCTGCGCACCAGGCCCAGTTGTTTCGAAACAAACGTGTTGGCAAAGTGGCCCCAGTTAATGTCGGGGTATGCGGCATGGTGGGCGTTAAAGTTGCCGGTAGCCCCGCCAAACTTGGCCGAGTGGGGAATGGTGCCGAGCAGGTCAAGTTGGCGGTTGATGCGCTCAATAAATACGTAGAGTTCCTTGCCGAGTCGCGTAGGCGAGGCGGGCTGGCCGTGTGTGCGCGCCAGCATGGGCACATCTTTCCAGGCAACCGAAAGGGCGGTAAGTTTGTGCACAAACTTCTGTATGGCCGGCAGGTATTCGGTGTCCAGAAATTCTTTCAGCGAAAGCGGAATGGCGGTGTTGTTGATGTCCTGCGAGGTAAGGCCAAAGTGGATGAACTCTTTGTGTGTGCCCAGGCTCAGTTGCTCCAGTTTCTGCTTTAAAAAATACTCAACGGCCTTAACATCGTGGTTGGTGGTTTTTTCAATCGCTTTAATAGCCGAGGCATCGGTTTCTGAAAAATTTCGGTACAGGTTGCGCAGTTCGGTTTCGGCTGCTTTCGGTACTCCGGCCAGTTCGGGCAGCGCATAGGTAAGGGCAATAAAGTACTCCACTTCAACCCGCACACGGTAGCGCATCAGTCCGTATTCGCTGAAATAAGGCGCAAGGGTTTGGGTGGTGGTGAAATACCGGCCGTCAACCGGGGAGATAGCTGTTAGGGGTGTTAGCTGCACAACAGGTTATTACGATGTAAAAATAACAAAACTATGCTGTTATCTTTTACGTTAGCGGTCTTCATCAACGCAACAATTTGAATAGTTTTACCGCCATGTTTTTTTTACGCACCTTCTTCCTGGTAGCGCTTGCGCTGCCACTCAGTGCCCAGCATAAACAAGGCACCCCGTACCATGCCGGCCGGGCAACCGGTGCCGTGGTAATTGATGGTATACTGGATGAAGAAACCTGGAAGCGGGCCAATGTGGCCACCGGCTTCTGGATGAGCAAACCGTACGACTCGGTGCCGCCTGTTAACGAAACAACCGTTCGCATTGCCTTCGATGATCACAACCTGTACCTGGCCTTTGAGTGTATAGATGACGGCAAAGGGCCCGTGGTACAGTCGCTGCGCAGGGATTTCGATTTCCGGTTTAACGATAACGTAGGCTTTTACTTCGATCCGTATAACGATTACACCAACGGTTTCTATTTCAATATTTCGCCCTATGGTGTGCAGCGCGAAGGGCTGATGGCCAATGGCGGGGCCGAGCCGGAAAGTTTCTCGCCCTTCTGGGACAACAAATGGTACAGCGCAGTTACACGCACCGATACCATGTGGGTTGCCGAGCTTGCCATCCCGTTCAAATCCATCCGGTATAACCGGGGCGAATGGAACTTTAACGTGCTGCGCAATGATTTGGAGCGCAACCAGGTTTCAAGCTGGATTGCCACCCCGGTACAATACCTGCCGGCTTCGTTTGCGTGGAGCGGCAAACTCATCTGGGATGATGAACTGCCTACACCCGGCACCAACGTATCGCTTATTCCGTATGTAGCCGGATCCTCTTACACCGATAAGGAGAACAACATCCCCACCGAGCATGAAGGCCTCATCGGGTTTGATGCCAAGGTGGGGCTTACGCCCTCGCTTAACCTCGACCTTACGGTTAACCCGGATTTCTCGCAGGTAGAAGTTGACCAGCAGGTAATTAACCTTACACGCTTTGAATTTAATTTCCCGGAGCGCAGGCAGTTCTTCCTGGAGAACAGCGATTTATTTGCTGCGCCCGGCTTTCCGGATTCGCGCCCGTTTTTTAGTCGCAGGCTCGGCCTGGCATCCGATACCACCGGAATACTCAGGCGCGTACCCATTGTGTATGGTGCGCGCGTCAGCGGCAAGATGGGTAAAGACTGGCGCATCGGTATTATGAACCTGCAAACACAGGAAACCAAATCGCTTGGCCTGCCTGCCCAGAATTATACCGTAGCCATAGTACAGCGGCAGGTGCTTGCCCGGTCAAATGTGGATTTCTTTATTGTGAACAAACAGTCGCTGGGGTTAGGCAACAAGTATGATCCCGCCAGGTATTACCATTCCAGCATCGTGCGCGAAACCATTACCGGAACCGATACCGTGCGCCAGCTAAACACATACAACCGGGTATTCGGATTTGATTTTAATATAAACTCGAAAGACACCCGCTTCCGGGGCGATGTGTACTACCACCAGTCAATTGATGATTTTAATACCACCGACCGGTATTCGGCAGGAACGTTCCTGGGCTATTTCGGCCGTAACCTGTCGGTGATGGGTGCCGTGCAGTTGCTTGCCAAAAATTACAATGCCGAAACCGGGTTTGTTCCAAACCTTACGGTTTACCCGGGCTTCACCGGAAGTTTTGCGCGCGTAGAATACCTTACCTATCCGAAAAGCAAAGTAGTGGGCAATCATGGCCCGTTTGCCGAAGCAAACTGGGGCTTTATACCCGGAGGGCATAATACCGATCAGAATTACAGTGCCGGGTATGTGGTTTCATTTCTGAGCACCGCGGCCGTGTCGGTTAGTTTGCAGCACACCTACCAATACCTTACCCAGGATTTTAACCCGATAGGAGGCGAACAGGATTACCTTGCCGGTGAAGCGTTTTCGTGGAATCAATTTTTATTTGAGTATGTATCGGATACCCGAAAGCTTTTTAATTACCGTGCCGAAGGCGGCTTTGGCGGATTTTATACCGGCCAGGGTTTCTTTACTAACGGTGAATTGAATTACCGCTACCAGCCTTTCGGCAGCCTGGGCATCCGGTTCAGCTACAACGATGTAGACCTTACCGGCAATTACGGAAAGGCGCGGTTGTTCCTGATTGGCCCTCGGCTTGACTTAACGTTTACGGATAAACTTTTTCTGACAACGTTTGTGCAGTACAACAACCTGGCCGACAACATGAACCTGAACAGCAGGTTTCAGTGGCGCTTCAAACCTGCTTCCGATTTTTTTATCGTGTACACCGAGAACTACCTCCCCGAACCGTTTCAGAGTAAAAACCGGGCACTGGTATTCAAGCTTACCTATTGGTTTAACCTGTAACGATAAACCTGCAACCTTTTTTCTTTTGAATTGTTGTAGATTTGCGGCCTAACCGTTCACTACTGTGGCATTTGGTTTATTTAAGAAGGCACCGAAAAAGGAAGAAAACGTTCAGCACTACTTTGACCTGCGCGTCAAAGACATCATCCACGAAACAAAAGATGCCATAACCATCGTGTTTGAACAACCCAAAACCGGTAAAATCAACTACCGCTCGGGCCAGTTTTTAACGCTCATCGTTCCGGTGCAGGGAAAGGAAATCCGCAGGGCATACTCGCTGTGCTCATCGCCCTTTACGGACGATGACCTGGCCGTAACGGTAAAGCGGGTCGACAAGGGGCTGATGAGCAACTGGCTGCCCGATAACCTGAAGGTGGGCGATACGCTGAAGGTGATGGAGCCGATGGGGCAGTTCACCACCGAATACGGCAAAGACCGCAAGCGCCACCTGATTATGTTTGCTGGCGGCTCGGGCATTACCCCGATGATGTCCATCATCAAAAGCATTTTAACACAGGAGCCCGACAGCATCTGCTCGCTTATTTACTGCAACCGCGATATTGACAGCATCATCTTCAAAGATGAACTGGCCAAATGGGAAACCAACTACCAGGGCAGGCTGCACGTAATTCATGTGCTCGATAATGCCCCGATGAACTGGCAGGGGTATTCCGGTTTGCTCAACCACGACATGCTGATTAAACTGTTCGAACGCATTCCAAACTGGGGTATGGATAAATCAACCTACCTGATGTGCGGCCCCGAAGGCATGATGAAGAATGTGGAAACTCTGTTGGCGCAGCAAAACATTCCGAAAGAAAAAATCTTTAAAGAGAGTTTTGTACAGGGAACGATTGATAAAGATAAAAAGCAGGATGCGCAACCGGCATCAGGCGAACTGAAAGCCCGCGAAGTAACCATCCGCTACGATGGCCAGGAATATAAAATCATGGTTGAGCCCAACCGCGCCATACTCGAAACCGCGCTCGACCAGGGTATTGATTTGCCGTACTCATGCCAGAGCGGCCTGTGCACCGCCTGCCGCGGTAAAGCTGTTTCCGGAAAAGTGAAACTGGATGAAGAAGAAGGGCTTTCGCAGGCCGAACGCGATGAGGGGTACGTGCTTACCTGCGTTGGCCACCCGCTAACCGATGATGTGGTGATTGAGATCGGGTAAGCTTTACCGTTGTCTTGGCCAGGGCGCTGTCTGAGCATACTGAATAATTTCATTTTGAATTAGTTAGGTGAATCGTAGGGGGTATGATTACCGACTATCAGTTTATTTTTTATTTGTTTTATTGATATGTGTAACGTTCATGAAGCACGATAACTAATCGTTAAATAGTATATTTATTCCCTAAATCCATTTAAAAATGAAAATTCAACTTCTTGTTATTGTGTTCATGCTGGGTTCGGTTCTTTGTTTCAGCCAGTCCCTCTACATGCCCATTGAATTTCAAAAAGCCTATGAAAAGGGAACCCGTAAGGCAGACGGTTCCGTATCGCCAACCTATACCCAGAACCGGTCGGTATATAAAATCAAAGCCTTGGTCGATCCGCACAAAAAGATCCTGAAAGGCCAGGCGAGCATTACCTACCACAACAATAACAGCGATACCATCCGCAACCCAACCTTCCATACCTACCACGATTACTACAAACCCACATCGCGCAAAGCAGGGTTTTTTAACCGCGGAGAAAATTCGTTCCTCGATCATAAGGGCATGGTGATTACCAACATTGCGGTAGATGGCGAAGCGGTTGACCTGGGTGATGAAGAGCAGGCTTTTTATGGCGGCACCAACTACACCATCAGGCTTAAAAAACCGCTTGCCCCTAAAGCCACTATGCAGCTCACCATCGAATGGCACTACGAAATACCCGGAAAAGGATTTGAACGCAGCGGAGCCATTGACAGCACCAGCATGTTTATTGCCTACTGGTACCCGGAAATGGCCGTACTCGATGACATTGACCTGTGGGATCGCATCGTGTATGATGCAGCTACCGAATTTTACCATGACTACTCCGATTACGAAGTGGAGCTAACCGTACCCGACAATTTCATGGTGTGGGCTTCGGTGGCGCCATCCAATCCACAGGAAGTTTATTCCGGCACCATCCAGCAACGGCTTAGCCAGGCCCGTGGCAGCAAAACACCCGTAACCATTTACGGTGAACCGGATTTCAGGAAATCCGCATCAGGCTCCCGCACATGGAAGTTTACAGCTAACGACTTTCCTGATTTTGCCTTTGCC
>JAGUUF010000171.1 GCA_020063545.1 Cytophagales bacterium | reverse complement strand
ACCTGGTGATGAACGCCATCAAACACTCGTTTGAAGGAGGCGATGTGCTGGTTCGCTTTGAAATCGGTAAGAAAAATGTGGTAACCCACGTGCGCGATTTTGGTGAAGGCATTCCGCCTGAACATTTACCGAGAATATTCGAGCGCTTTTACCGGGTTGATAAGAGCAGGAGCCGCGAAAAAGGCGGTACCGGCCTGGGCCTTGCCATTGTAAAACATATTCTTGAAAACCATAATACAAAAGCTGAAGTGAAAAGCGAACCAAACAAGGGCGCAGATTTTAGTTTTAAATTACCCCGCGTTAAACCCGAGCCGGGAGAGAGCTTCGACTAAGCGATAATCCAACGCCTTACGTGAGCAGTAAACGTAACTTTGAAGCGATAATCCTTTGGGAGGATGACGACTACATTGTCGTTAACAAGCCTCCGTTTGTCGCTACACTGGAAGACCGCAATGAGCCGGTAAACCTGCTTGCCCTGGCACGGCAATACGCCCCGGATGCACAAGCCTGCCACCGGCTTGATAAGAATACCTCGGGCCTCCTGGTGTTTGCAAAGAACCCGATGGCCTATCGGCATCTTAGCCTCCAGTTTCAGCACAGGGAGGTAACCAAAATTTACCATGCCGTAACCGATGGCATTCACCGGTTCGAAGAAGTGCTGGTTGATTTACCGTTGTTGAAGCAACCGGACGGGCTGGTAAAAGTCAGCCGCAGGCAAGGCAAGCCTGCCCAAACCTGGTTAACTACCCATACCGTATTTCGCAGCCACACCCTGGTTCAATGCCGGCCGGTAACAGGGCGCATGCACCAGATACGGGTGCACCTGGCGGCAATGGGTGCACCTATAGCGGGTGATGAGTTGTATGGAGGTAAACCTGTATTTCTCTCATCATTAAAAAAGGAATTCAGCCTGAAGAAATTTACAGAGGAGCAACCGCTTATCAGGCGCATGGCCCTTCATGCGCTTAGCCTTACCTTTAAAAATCTTAAAGCCGACTCCATTACGGTAGAGGCCCCGTATCCTAAGGACATAAAAGCCCTGGTAAGGCAGCTGGAACGAACAACTGGATAGGGTAGTGTAACTGAAAACGTCAAAATTCTTATCCAATTTGTATTTGAGGGCTCATCCGTTTACCTTTGTGTCCCTTTTTTAAGGAAGGGTTCATTTTATTGATTTTTAACGCTAAAAAACGTGGATCATCAGAGTTATAAGACCGCATTTGCCAACAAGGCCACCGTTGAAAAAGGCTGGGTTTTGGTTGATGCCCGGGACAAGGTATTGGGCCGGGTTGCCAGCCAGGTAGCCAGCATTATTCGGGGCAAGAACAAAACCAGCTATACGCCCCATACCGACTGTGGCGATCATGTAGTGGTTATCAATGCCGATAAGGTAAGGATGACTGGTAAAAAGTGGACCGACCGGGTAATTTTTACGCACTCCGGTTATAATGGCGGCCAGCGCGAGCACACGCCAGCACAAATCCGCGCCAAGCATCCGGCCAGGCTGGTTGAACATGCCGTACGGGGCATGCTCCCGAAAAACCGTTTGGGCCGCGAGTTGTTCCGCAGCCTGCATGTGTATGCCGGCACCGAACACCCCCACACCGCACAGCAACCAAAAGAAATAAAGTTTTAATACATGGAGATTGTCAACGCAACGGGTAGAAGGAAAACTTCTGTAGCCAGGGTTTACGTAACCCCGGGGAAAGGTGAAATAAAAGTAAACGCCCGTGATCTCAAGGAATACTTCCTCTCTGAGATTCACCAGACACTGGTTAAGCAGCCCTTAGTGGCGCTTAAAGCCGAGAACCAATACGATGTTACCGTTAATGTTGAAGGTGGCGGCATTAAAGGCCAGGCCGAAGCTGTTCGGCTGGGTATTGCCCGTGCCCTCGTTTCGGTTAACGCGGAGAACAAACCCGTTCTGCGAAAAGAAGGATTTGTAACCCGCGACAGCCGCATGGTGGAACGTAAAAAGTATGGTCGCAGAAAGGCGAGAAGAAGATTCCAATTCAGCAAACGTTAACCGGAAACATCAGCAACATGGCAAGAAAATTAACTTATCAGGATTTACTGGATGCAGGCGTGCACTTCGGGCACTTAACCCGCAAGTGGAACCCGAAGATGGCCGAGTATATCTTCATGGAAAACAACGGCATCCACATTATTGATTTGAACAAAACCTTAACCTGCCTTGACGAGGCAGCGTTTGCACTGAAAAACATTGTTCGATCGGGCCGTAAAATCATGTTTGTGGCTACCAAGAAGCAGGCAAAGGATATTGTAACCGAAGAAGCAAAGCGGCTGAACATGCCGTACGTTACCGAACGCTGGCTGGGCGGCATGCTTACCAATTTTGCCACCATCCGCAAGTCGTTGAAAAAGCTTTCGCAGATCGACAAATTGATGAAGGATGAAGCTTCACAAAACCTGCAGAAGAAAGAGCGCCTGATGCTTACCCGCGAGAAAGCCAAACTGGAAAAACAACTGGGTGGCATTGTGGATTTAAACCGCCTGCCGGCTGCGTTATTCGTTATTGATGTAAAGCGCGAGCACATTGCTGTGGCCGAAGCACAGAAACTCAACATCCCGGTATTTGCCATGGTTGACACCAACTCCGATCCGGGTGTGGTTGATTTCCCCATTCCGGCAAATGACGATGCCTTCAAATCCATTTCCCTGATTACAAAATACATCGGTGAGGTGATTGAAGAAGGGCTGATGGAGCGCAAGCGCGATAAAGAAGACGCCAACCTGAAGAAAGAAGAAGAGGAGAAGCGTAAGGTTGACGAAGCAGCCGTAGAAGAAGCCAAGTAATGAAAATACCATGCTGATTGGCCGGTGGTCCGTCAGCAACCCATGGCGAACATCGGCTGGCAGGCCGATGTTCTTCGTTTTAAGCAACGCATAAAAATTTAGTAGAATCTTTTAAATCCGATTGAAGCAATGATTTCAGCACAAGATGTAAACAAACTCCGCCAGATGACGGGCGCTGGCATGATGGACTGTAAAAAAGCATTGACCGAAGCCAACGGTGATTTTGAAAAAGCCATTGAAATCCTGAGAAAGAAAGGGCAAAAGGTTTCGGCCTCCCGTTCCGATAAGGATGCCACCGAAGGGTCGGTTTTCGTAAAAGTGAGCGATGACAGGAAGGAAGCAGTATTGATTGCCCTGAATTGCGAAACTGATTTTGTGGCCAAAAATGAGGAATTCCAGGCGTTAGGTAAACTTATTGCCGAAACAGCTTTTTCAGGGAAACCGGAGACTAAAGAGGCATTGCTTGCGTTAAAAGCGGGTGAACTTTCATTGAACGATAAGATTATTGAACTGGTGGGCAAGATTGGCGAAAAGATTGAGGTGAGTGAATATGTTTACATGAAGGGCGAAGCGGTGGTTCCGTACATACACGCAGGTTCCAAACTGGGTGTACTGGTTTCGTTAAAAGGCGTAAACGGCAAAGACGTTACCGATGCCGGTAAAGATGTGGGTATGCAGATTGCCGCCATGAACCCTGTTGCCGTTGATGATAAATCAGTAGATAAGACCATCATTGAGAAGGAACTGGAAATAGCCAAGGCGCAAATCCTGGCCGAAGGTAAACCGGAGAATATGGTGGAGAAGATTGCACAGGGCAAACTCTCCAAGTTCTTCAAGGAGAACACACTGCTGGCACAGGCCTTCGTTAAGGATAACAGCAAAACGGTAGCCCAGTACCTCGACAGTGTTTCGAAAGGCCTTACTGTTTCGGAATTCAGGCGGGTAGCGATTGGCAAATAGACCAACGGTATCTAATGTGTGTGTCCGGTGAGTTAAATCTCAGGTAGAAAAATTAAATTGCCCTGTTAATAAGAAGAGTTATGATTGTACGAATATCCTGTATCACCTTGTTTTTCTTGCAGACCATGATTGCATTGAGCCAGAACACCAGCGGCTCAACCCGTACCTTCATGCAGAACCGCTACCTGTTAGAGCGCATGTCAAGCACAGAAATGCTGGTTACCGGATCTTCGGTACACACGTTACCTCCGTCTCCGCCCGATGTGGTTGGCGATGACATGTTAAACCAACACTACCAGAAAGCTACTTTCCTGTTAAATGACAGTTCGCTGCTGGAAGGCCTTCCGGTTAAATACTACATAACCCGCAATGAATTTGATGTAAAGACAAAGGCTGGATTACGCGCATTAAAGGGCGACCGGGTTAAAAGTTTTGTGTGGATAGACAGCGCTACCAAAAAGCCCCAGGTTTTTGTTAATGCACGGGAATTCAAGCGACAGGATGGCACCCCAGGGGTCGGATTTTTTCAATTGATCACAGAGGGTAAGGTAGGGTTGATAAAGCAAACGGAAGTTATCTTTAAAGAAGCCAACTACCACGAAGCGCTTAACGTGGGCAGCCGCGATCACAAACTGATTAAAAAGACACACTATTATTCGTTAATCAACAATACGTTTGCCCCGCTGCCAAAAAAGAAACTGGAAACAGTTTTTCCTGATCACAAAGCCGAAGTACAGCGGTTCATTAAAATCAATACACTAGATTTAGATCGCGAAGATCACCTGCAGGCGTTGTTTGATTATTATAATTCGTTGAAGTAAGTTTCTTTTTACTGGTGATAAGTAAGGAGAGGTCCTTTCACCCAAACTCCTTCTGCAAATTCTCAATGGTGTTCTTGTTCACGTGGCGGAAATCAAGAATCATCAGGCCGTCTAACGCCTCGTTAAACTTCGGGTCAACGTTGAAGCCGATGATGCGCGCGTTTTGCTGAATGTATTTTTTAAGAAGAACAGGTGCCGACCGGATGGCCGGCTCAATGTCGTCAATGATTTTGTCCAGTTTGCGCACATCTCCGTGCGAGGTTTTCAACAATGTTTGCGCTTCTTCCATTACCTGCGGGCTAACCTTGAACCGTTTTTTCGGTTGGATGAAAGCGGCCAGTTCATGATCGAAGTAATGCTGCCGGATGAACGCTACAATGACACTCTTAGAAACTTTTGAATAGTAGTTGCTAATGCTTACCGGCCCAATGATGTAGCAATACTGCGGGTTGGAAACCAGCACCGTGAGGATACCGCGCCAGAGTAAAAACAGGGGGAGCCGCTTGTTCTGGTATTCCGGAATGATGAACGACCGGCCCAATTCAATGGAATTGTTCAGGATAGGAATAATTCCATCTTTCATTTTAAACAAGGTGTTGGTATAGAATCCCTTTCGCCCGTATTTTTTTATGATGTCGTTGCCCTTGCCAATGCGGTAAGCGCCTGCCAGTTGCGAAGCTTCCCGATCGTACAAAAACAGGTGTTCATAGTATTCGTCAAACTGGTCGAGGTCGATTTTCTTATTGGTTCCCTCGCCCTCCTGCCGGAAGGTTAATTCCCTGAGCCGGCCGATTTCGAGCATAATGTTGGGGATGGCTGCCGCGGGGGCCAGGTAAACATCGAAGTTCTGCTGGCTGAAAAGTTTCAGGTGGGCTATTGTGTCTATCTCCTGTTCAATCAGTTCCGTGCGTATCCCTTCCGTAACCGGCTGTGGTTTGTTCAGTTTGGGTATAGAAACCAGGCTTTTCTTTTTAGATATCGCCAGGCCAAGTGAGTATGTCCTTGCTCGTAAAAAGGCACTTAGTTGATCGATGTTTTTCAGATCATCCTGTTCATCAACGGTAATCGGGTTGCCGATGCGCACACGAATAGAGAAATCCCGCGCATGGGTTAGTTCATGTGGTAACCGAAGCGTTCGAAGGGCCGGATGAATTCTGCCCAGCAGGTGGAAGGACCAACTGTTGTGCCCATGAAAGTAAATGGGGATAACCGGCACCCTGGCTTTTTTGATCAGTTTAATGGCCGGCTTTTGCCAGGCTTTGTCGGTAATGCCTTTTGCGTGGCGCTGGCGGGTAGAAACTTCGCCTGCCGGAAAAATCCCCAACGGCTTTCCTTCATCAACATGCATGCGGGCCAGTTTCATTCCGGCAATGCTGGACGCAACCTCTTTGTAATTTTCAAACGGATTTACGGCAATAAAAAAATCAGTGATGGGCTCAATCTTTTTAAGCAGGAAGTTGGCCAGTACTTTATAATCGGGGCGTTTGCGGGTAATCAGTTCAATAAGGGCGAGGCCGTCAATGCCGCCATACGGATGGTTAGAAATGGTAATAAATGCACCCTTTTTAGGAATTCGGGCCAGTTCATTTTCATCAACCTCCAGCCGGATGTTTCGATGTTTGAAGTAAGCCCGTGTAAAATCAACCCCTTTATAATTGTATAAGTCTTCATACAGTTTGTTCAGGTCGTGAAGCCCGGCAAATTGCATTAATCCTCCGGCAATCAGTTTGTTGCGTATGCCCGTTGCTTTGCTGAAATCGCTTACGCTGATGAGTGGCTTCATTCCTGAAAAAACTTATACATACCGGCAATTAACCATCTTTCTTTTTTCTGAATGCAGCCTTAACGGCATTTTCCAGTTCCTGCCCGGCTTTTTTTAAACTGGCCTCTACCTCTTTCCAGCGCTCTTTATCGTTCGCTTCTTTCTTCAGTTTCTCGGCCGATTGCCTGAGGTCCTGGTATTTCTGTTCAAATTCCTTGCCCAGTTTCTCACCGGCCTCGTTCAGTTCGGCCATAAACTGATCCATCTTCTTGCCGAAATTTTTGAATGCTTTTTCGGCTGTTCCTTCGTGTTGTTTTTTTGCCATCGTTATTTGGATTAAAAAGTTACTAACTTTCAACGCAACCGCAAGACCAAGGTTATGACTACAGACCAGGATCACCTCGACTACATTACAAAACTGCTCGAAACCAAATCAACGGCCAAGCAAAAGACCTACAAATTTCTGCTCGAAGCCTTTACCGTACTCAAGGCCGAATCGAAACGCGTTGTCTCGGAAATCCGCAAAAAGGCCCATCCGGACGATAAGGATGTAACCGTTGATTTTACCGATGTGAACGAACACGAATTCCACGTTAAGCTGGCGGGCGACCTGCTGATTTTTGTGCTGCATACCAATGTAGTAACTTTTGATGAGGAGCACTTCGCCATGAAGGACCCCTACATTTTGCAAAACGAGTGCAACCGGTATTTCGGCCAGATCAACATCTACAACTTCATGTCCGACTCGCTTAAGTTTAACCGCGTTAACGATCCCGGCTACCTGCTTGCGCGGTTAATGGTAAATCATGAAAACCGGTTTTTTGTTGAAGGCGAAGGCCAGGTGGCGCATTTGTTCAACAAAGTATCGGAAGGACCCCTTACCCACCAGTTTTTAAACGGACTGGTGAAACTTGCCTTAGCCATTGCCATTGAAAACGACCTGATGGCCCCGCCCTATCCGCAGGTTAAGTTTATTACACTGTACCAGAAAATTGAACACACCCCCGATTTGGGCGGAGGCCAGAAAATCGGCTTCCGCATGAGCTACCAGGATAAGACCAGGTAAGTTGCGCAACAGCACATCGCGTTCTATATTGCTGCAATTTCCTTTTTGATGAAACGATTTTTGTTTTTTTTGCTCATCAGCCTTTTGGCGTTCAGTTGTGCATCTAGCAAAAAACACAAACGCCTGAAACCCGGTAAGCCTATTCCCTGCCCGCTAAAAGACTGCTGATGCTGAACAAGATCATCATCGCCATTGACGGGTATTCGGCCTGTGGAAAAAGCACCACGGCAAAGCAGGTGGCAAAAATACTGGGTTACCGCTACATTGATTCCGGTGCCATGTACCGGGCCGTAACCATGTTTTTTCTCGATCAGCATGTTGCGCTTACCAATCCCAAAGAGGTCAGCCGTGCGCTACAGAAGGTTTCGATCGCATTCAAGGTAAACGCAAAGGGAGCCAGCGAAACTTACCTGAACGGACTTAATGTTGAGCATGAAATCCGCGACATCCGCGTATCGGAATTTGTGAGCCAGGTAAGCACCATTAAAGAAGTGCGCCAGGCCATGGTGGAACAGCAACGCAAAATGGGCAAGGACAAAGCCATAGTAATGGATGGTCGCGATATCGGCACGGTGGTGTTTCCGCAGGCTGAATTGAAATTTTTTATGACGGCCGATATCCTGGTAAGGGCGTTCCGCAGGCAGCGCGAACTGCTGGACAGGGACATTATGGTTGACCTGGACACCGTAATTGAAAACATACAGGAGCGCGACCGCATTGATACTACCCGCACCGAAAGCCCTTTGCGTCAGGCACCGGATTCCATCGTTATTGATACCACGCATATTACCATTAACGAGCAGGTAGATGAGGTGGTGAGGCGGGCCATTTCGGCCATGGTAAAAAGCCGCTAAAGCCCACGCAACAAGCCTTTTTAATGTCAGATTTATGGTTAATTTTGCCACCGTTCAAAATTCAAAACCACTGCTGGCATGGGCAAATTTATCCGGTTAAAGAAGGGCTTTGACATCAACCTTGCCGGTAAGGCCGCTTCAACCATCGCACCCACGGAACAACCCGAAACCTTTGCCATTAAACCCACTGATTTTCACGGCATTTACATGCCCAAACCGGTGGTGAAGGAAGGCGACCAGGTAAAGGCAGGTTCTGTTTTATTTCACGACAAAAAGAATGAACAAATTGTGTTCACCGCCCCGGTAAGTGGCGAAGTGGTGGAAATAAAACGCGGAGAGAAACGCAAGTTGCTCGAAATAAAAATACTGGCCGATAAAACCGTTGAGTACATTTCCTTTAACAAGTACTCCGTTAGCGACCTGGCAAACCTTACCCGCGAAAAAGCGCTGGAGCAATTGCTGGCCAGCGGGGTATGGGTAAACATTGTACAACGCCCGTTTGGCGTTGTTGCCGACCCGGCTGAAAAACCGAAGTCCATTTTTATTTCCGCGTTTGATTCAGGCCCGCTTGCACCCGACTACAATATATTGTTTAAAGGGCAGGAACAGTTTTTCCAGGCAGGCATTGATGTATTAAAGAAGTTTACAGCAGGCTCCGTACATGTAAACGTTCACAGCGAGCGTGAAATATCACCGGTGTTTTCGCAGGTTAAAGGCGCAGAACTCAACAAGTTCTCCGGGCCCCACCCGTCAGGATGCGTGGGCGTTCAGATTCACCACCTCGACCCGGTAAACAAAGGCGATGTGGTGTGGACATTAAACCCGCAGGGTGTCATCCAAATCGGTAAGTTGTTCCTGAATGGTGTTTACGATGCTTCGCGTATTGTTGCCGTTGCCGGCTCGGAAGTAAAAAATCCGCAGTACTATAAAACGTATACCGGGGCCAGTGTCAAGAAGTTTTTGCAAAACAACCTGAAACAAAACCACGTACGCGTTGTTTCCGGAAATGTGCTTACAGGCACCAACATCGGGCCGGAAGGGTATGTTGGTTTTTTCGATCACCTGGTAACGGTAATCCCTGAAGGCGACTACTATGAATTCTTAGGATGGATTAAACCCACCATCAACAAGCTCAGTTTTCAACGGGCATTCGGGTTGCTTTCTTTTTTAGCTCCGAAAAAAGAGTTTGTTGCCGACAGCAATACGCGGGGAGAGCCTCGTGCTTTTGTGCAAACCGGGGTGTTCGAAAAAGTTACCCCGATGGATGTACTGCCCACCTACCTGATTAAAGCCATCATTGCTGAGGATTACGATGAGATGGAAGCATTGGGAATTTACGAAGTAATTGAAGAAGATCTTGCCTTGTGCGAATTTGTGGATGTATCCAAGCACAATGTGCAGGAAATTTTACGCGAAGGAATTGAACTAATACGGAACAGCTAAGCGCTATGAAGTTTCTGCGACAGGTATTCGACAAAGCCAAACATAACTTCGAACGGGGTGGCAAATACAGCAAGTATTTTTACCTGTATGAAGCCATTGATACATTCCATTTTTCTCCCAATACCGTAACTCCTGCCAAAGGGGCGCAAATACGCGATGCCATTGACCTGAAACGGCTTATGATGACGGTGGTTATCGCCATGATACCGTGCCTGCTGTTCGGCATCTGGAACGTAGGGCACCAGCATTTTCTGGCAACCGGGGTTGAAGCTGCGATGGGCGATAAAATTCGTATCGGACTTATCCAGGTTCTGCCCATTGTACTGGTAGCCTATACTGCCGGGGGGTTGGTTGAAGTTGTTTTCGCCATCATCCGCAAACACCCCATTAACGAAGGCTACTTGGTAACGGGTATGCTCATTCCGCTGGTTATGCCTCCCGATATTCCGCTGTGGCAGGTTGCAGTTGCCTCCATTTTTGCCGTTGTTATTGCCAAAGAAGCATTTGGCGGAACGGGTATGAATATTCTGAACGTAGCATTAACCGCCCGTGCATTTTTATACTTCGCATACCCTACGGATATCTCCGGTGAAGTATGGACCTATCTGGGCGATGGCGCCAAAACGGTGGCGGGTTATTCAGGCGCTACTCCGCTGGCGGTTGCTGCAGCTTCAACCGGCAGTGTGGTAACCGACCTGTCGAACTTCGGTGCGGGATGGGCAAACGAAATCTACAGTTTTTCCAACATGTTCTTTGGCTTTATGCCGGGCTGTATTGGCGAAACATCAACGTTAATGTGTTTAATTGGTGCAGCTATCCTGATTATCACGGGCGTTGGAAGCTGGAAAATAATTTTAAGTGTATTTGCCGGGGCATACGGCATGGGGCTGTTCCTGAACATGCTGGGCACCAACGTATTTATGCAAATGCCTGCACATTACCACCTGGTAATCGGGGGGCTTGCCTTCGGTGCCGTATTCATGGCCACCGACCCGGTAACGGCCGCGCAAACCGAAGCCGGAAAATGGGTTTATGGGCTTCTTATTGGTATATTAACGGTGCTAATCAGGGTGTTTAACCCGGCTTACCCGGAAGGGATAATGCTGGCCATATTGCTGATGAATGTATTTGCACCGCTTATCGATTATGCAGTGGTTAGTGCAAACAAAAAACGAAGATTGAAACGTGCGACAGTCTAATCTTTATATCCTCATGTATGCGGCCATCCTCACCATCGTGTGCGGGGGGTTGCTGGCCATTGCCTCCGAAGGACTAAAGGAGCGGCAACAGGCCAACATTGAATTGGAACGTAAATCGAACATCCTTTCAACCGTAATGCAGGTTGGCAGGGATGTGAACGTAGCAGAAGAATACGATAAACGCGTTAAAGCATTTGTGGTTGATTATTCCGGCAATGAAGTGGCAGGTGTGCTGCCGGCAAGTGTAAACATCGAAGCGGAATATAAAAAGCCGGCCGAAAAGCGCCTGCTGCCGGTGTATGAATTCCGGAATGCGGAAAACCAGATTGAGTTTGTTGTGCTGCCGCTGCACGGCTTCGGGTTGTGGGATAAAATCTGGGGTTATGTAGCGTTGCAGTCTGACCTGAACACCATACAGGGAACCGTATTTCAGCACAAGGGCGAAACACCGGGCCTTGGCGCCCGTATTGCTTCTGCCGAAATTCAGGACCGCTACAAAGGCAAAAAAGTGTTTGAGGGCGAGCAGCTT
>JAGUUF010000174.1 GCA_020063545.1 Cytophagales bacterium | reverse complement strand
TATAGAAAAATGTAAGTCAACAACCCCGCAGGGGTGAAAGGATTATAGAAAAATGTAAGTCAACAACCCCGCAGGGGTGAAAGGATTATAGAAAAATGTGATTCAACAAACCCCGAAGGGGTGAAATGATTATGGAATTAACGATATTGAATTAATTGAACCCCGAAGGGGTGAAATAGGTATGCCAGGGACATTTTCACAAATCTACATCCAGGTTGTATTTGCAGTTAAAGGCCGACAAAACCTTTTGCAAAAACCCTGGCGTGATGAGGTTTTTAAATACATTGCCGGCATTATTAAGGCAAAAGATCAAAAACCTATAATTGTAAATGGCGTTTCTGACCATGTTCATGTATTTATTGGATTGCGCCCGGTTATGGCGTTGTCTGACTTGGTGCGTGATATAAAGAATAACTCCACCAATTTTATAAATGAGAATAAGTTTGTGCAGGGTAAGTTTTCGTGGCAGGAGGGCTACGGTGCGTTTTCTTACGCCCATTCACAGGTTGAAGCCGTTTATCAATACATTTTGAATCAGGAAGAGCATCATCGTAAACGGACCTTCAGGGAGGAGTACATTGATTTTTTAAAGAAGTTTCAGATAGATCATGATGAAAAATACTTGTTTGAATGGCTGGATTAGGTAAGCGAATTGTGTCACCCCTTCGGGGTTAGGCTGATCTGTAAGATAGTTTTTATAATCCTATCATCCCTTCGGGATTTATGGAGGAATGCACTAAGGGTCTATGAAATGATTATGGAAAGATCTGAATCAACAAACCCGAAGTGTGAATAGGGTATGCTTGTTTTGGTGTTATGTCACCCCTCCGGGGTTAGGCTTTCGGGATTCAGGGGATACTGAGAAGCACTGATGGCCTGGTTAGGTTGATTCGTCACGTAATAAAATTCTATCACCTTTCGGTAAGTTGGGATGCTGAAAAAGCGATGCAGATCTGGAATAAAAACCGGTATTACCTACCCGTAAACAGCGAATCTACAAACTCGGCATTATTAAACACCTGCAGGTCGTCAACCTTTTCGCCAACGCCAATGTATTTCACCGGTATTTTAAATTCGTCCGAAATGCCAATTACCACACCGCCTTTGGCAGTGCCGTCCAGTTTGGTTATGGCCAGGGCAGTAACATCGGTGGCTTTGGTAAACTCGCGTGCCTGTATTGCAGCATTCTGGCCGGTGCTACCATCCAGTACCAGCAACACTTCGTGCGGAGCTTCGGGAATTACTTTCTGAATTACGCGCCTGATTTTTGAGAGCTCATTCATCAGGTTGGTTTTGGTGTGCAGTCGGCCTGCCGTATCAATAATCACCACATCGGCATTTTTATCAAGTCCTTCTTTTACGGCATCGTAAGCAACGGATGACGGGTCGGTGTTCATGCCGCGGCTAACTACCGGTATGCCGTTCCGCTCGCCCCACTGTTTCAGCTGGTCAACCGCTGCTGCCCGGAATGTATCGGCAGCCCCAAGCAACACCGATTTGCCCGTTTTTTTATACTGTGCGGAAAGCTTACCGATGGTAGTTGTTTTGCCAACACCGTTAACACCCACCACCATAATAACATAAGGTTTATTACAGGCCGGTATTTCAAAATCCCCCGTTACATGCGATTGATTTTCGGCCAGCAGCGAGGTGATTTCATCTTTCAGAATCCGGTTCAATTCGGTAGTGCCAAGGTATTTGTCGCGGGCCACGCGCTGTTGGATGCGCTCAATAATCTTGAGTGTAGTGGTAACGCCAACATCGGAAGCAATCAGGACTTCCTCAAGTTTATCGAGCACATCATCATCTACTGTTGATTTTCCGGCTACGGCTTTGCCAAGGCGGGTGAAAAAACTTTCGTTTGTTTTTTGCAGCCCCTTGTTCAGCGACTCTTTCTTCTCACGGGTAAAAATTCCGAAGGCCATATCTGCAACTTACTAAAAAAATAAACCCCTGCTCGTTAAAGAACAGGGGCTTAACATGCTTTACCGGGTATGATTATTTTTTAGCCAGGGTTTCTTTCACCATTTCGGCAGGTACAATTTCTTCCCTGAAGGTATAGGCGCCTGTTTTTTCTGATTTGATGGCGCGGATTACTTTTGCATAATGCTTACCATCACCTTTCTTGAGCGTTGCAACAACTTTCTTTGCCATGGTTACTTAATTTCTTTGTGTAACGTGTATTTTTTCAATACCGGGTTGTACTTTTTCAGTTCCAGCCGTTCGGTGGTGTTCTTGCGGTTCTTCGTGGTAATGTACCGGCTCATGCCGGGCATGCCCGTGGCTTTATGCTCGGTGCATTCTAAAATTACCTGAACGCGGTTGCCTTTCTTTGCCATGTTCGTACTCGGTTAATTATGCTACAGCCAATCCTTTTGCTTTTGCCTCTTTCAAAACAGCCGTAATCCCATACTTGTTAATGGTTTTAATTGCCTTGGTCGAAACCTTCAGGGTAATCCAGCGGTTTTCTTCGGGCAGGAAAAAGCGCTTTTTCTGCAGATTCGGGTAAAACCTGCGTTTTGTTTTGTTGTTCGCGTGTGAAACGTTGTTTCCAACCCGCGGGCGTTTTCCGGTAATGTCGCAAACTCGTGCCATGATGCCTTTATTCGTTTATCCTTAAAAAAGGACTGCAAATATCGGGAAAACACCCCCACATCTCCAAGCCCTGTGCGAAATTAGCCGCTACTACCGAAAAGTCGCAAATTTTACCTGTTTGCCGGGTTATTTTAATTAACGACTAGCCTGCGCGAGTACGATTTACCGTTCATAACAAACCGGAAAATGTACATGCCGGCCTTGAGGGTGCCGGTGCCAACCGTGTATAGCTGGTAGGCATTCAGAAAAAGGGGCGGCCCCACCTGCTGCCCAAGCATGTTCAAAACATACACTGCCGATGGCCTGTCAACCCGGATGTTGATAATGGATGATTGTTCTGTAAGCACCGGATTGGGGTAAAGTTCGATTTGGGGTACATCCGGTAACGTTGACGTTTCATCGTGTTTTAAAATATGCAAGCCACCGGTAATGTTGCCAACTACGATGGCCGGCTTATCCGTATTGAACAGGTTAACAACTGCCGGCCAGGTTCGGCCGCCCAGGTTTTTTGAAAGGTATTGTTCGCTTAATTCATTATAAACCAGGTTACGAAGGGCGGGTTCTGCCACCGATGCTTCCATGAAGTTGCTGACAATGCCGAGTTGCCCGGTCTGGTCACCGATAACCAGGTCAATGTTGCCGTCATTGTCAAGGTCGGCAGTTGCGCAGGAAAGATTTTGTCGAAGCACACTGGAGCCCAGGCCCAGGTAGGCCGGATTAATGAGGGTGAAGGCGGGAGTTGCGGCAGTACCTGTATTTTCCCAATACTGCAATGCGCCATTGGATTTACCTACGAGCAAGTCGGGTTTCAAATCGGTGTTTACGTAGGCGATGGAAACATTTTCATTGGCGAAGATTGGGAAGTTAAGCGATTGGATATCGGCCGGATTGACTGTTAACCCAATGCTTGCCGAATTTGGAATGAAAAAGAGGTTTGTGCTGAAGCCGAATTGGTTGGATGCTGTAAACACCAGGTCGGGTTTAGCATCGCCATTCATATCGGCAAAGGCGGGTTTAATGTTGGTGAGGTTCAGAAACGAAATACCGGCATAGTTTTCAGTAACCAGTTTAAACAAGGGTTCATTACGGGTGCCGGCATTTTCAAAAAGGGTTATTGTGCCCCGGCCGTTGTGCGCGTAATTGCCGATGAACAAATCAAAATCGCCATCGCCATCGGCATCAAAAAAAGCCGGTACAGCATTATCGCCAACATCAATCATGTTGGCCTGAAGGAAGTTTGCTGATTGGAAACTAAACTGCGGTAATTGATTGCTGCCTGTATTTTTGTAGTGCCAAATGGTTTCCTTCAGGTTGGTAAAGGTGGATTCACGGTAAAAGATGTTGGGGGTGGCAAGCATGTCGGTAAGGTTATCACCATCCACATCTTCGAAGTATACTGCCGGGTAAGGAAAGGCGGCAAGCGGGTTGGAAACCGGAAAATCACTAGCAGAGTTTACAATAGGGGTAGCATTGTTTCCTTCATTGATTAACAGGTAAATCCTGAAGCAATCGGATTCAGAAAAAAGTATGTCCTGGTCGCCATCATTGTCCAGGTCACGGGCAAGCAGGCTTTTACCACCGGCATGCTGCTGCCTTCCGCCCGATGCGCACGGCTGGTTGTTGAAAGCAAATACCCCGCAGGCGCATTCGGTAACACCGCCCCAGGTTTGGGTTATGCGTTCAAACTCAAGCGAGTCGCAGGTGCCGTAGCGTTCCTGACTGAAATTTTTATGGAACTCAATAGTGCCGGCCCCAACAAACTTTACGTTGAAAATGTCCAGGTCGCCATCGCCATCAGCATCGCTTATGGCCGGCAGGTCATCGAAATTCAGTTGCAGGTTAACTTTGTTGCTAAAGCCC
Organism: Cytophagales bacterium; assembly: GCA_020063545.1. Classification (GTDB taxonomy): domain Bacteria; phylum Bacteroidota; class Bacteroidia; order Cytophagales; family Cyclobacteriaceae; genus UBA2336. The sequence continues at coordinate 40 of JAGUUF010000174.1, read as the reverse complement.
TTCGTTAGCAGCACGGTGCTCTTGGTTCCAAAACCGGTAT
>JAGUUF010000255.1 GCA_020063545.1 Cytophagales bacterium | reverse complement strand
GATGAGGAGTTGCATACCGACCGGCACTGCCTGCAACGCGCGTTTGATAACCTTTTGTCTAATGCTGTAAAATTTTCATTTCCGGGAAAGCGAATAGAGGTGCAGGCAGCGGTTGCGGGAACGCACGCAGTGATAACGGTACAGGATGAAGCCCGCGGGTTTTTGCCGGACGAGCAGCAACGCCTCTTCGAGAAGTTCAGCAGGTTTTCGAACCGCCCCACCGGGGGCGAAAGTTCTACCGGCCTCGGGCTGTACATTGCCCAATCCATGATGAAAAAAATAAACGGGCAGGTGGAGTGCCTTACAACCGAAGGTGTTGGAAGTATGTTCCGGATTGTTTTTCCTGTAACGCTGCCGCGTTGAAGCCCTATCCGGGCAACGTTACGGCCATAAACCTGTCGGCCTGAGTCATCCCGCCAAGGCAGGATTGATGAAGGACCTCTTACTAATAAAGAAACTTACCAAATCAAAAAATGCTTTACCCGCCTTCAGCGGCCTGAGCATGACAAAGGCAATTTCAGGTTTCGGTTTTAATTAAACAGGTAGTAATCCTCGTCTTTACCTTCGAGAATCGCTTTGATGGAGTCAATCACGCTGTCGTCTTTAATTACGTAATCGCGCACTCCCTTGCGGATGAAGTTCAGCACCATGTTGCCATCGTCAATGGCGCTCATCATGATCAACTTGTTCTGATCCTTCAGCTTGGCTTTAATGGTTTCGTAAAAATCAATGCCGGTTTTGCCGGGCAATTTGTAATCCACAATAAATGCATCGGGCAGGGGCCCGCCATTCATCGCGTTCAGGCACTCTTCGGCAGATTTGAAACTTTTTATTTTCAGATTCGGATCCTGCGCAAGTGCCCGCTGGATGAACTCAGCATAAATCTCATCGTCTTCGATGATGTGGATGGTCATAGGTAACAGGCCAACTAAATTCTGACGTGCAATATACTAAAGAATCCTATGGCGGACACTGCCAGAAAAATCAAAAAATTTAATTGTTTTCGTGTAAAAAATAGGGTTTTTAAACGGCCGCTAAGGTAATTTCCCTCCTGTAAAAATCATCCCCATGAAAAAACTTATCCTTTTCGTTGCCATGCTGCTGTTGCTTGGCACCCGGTGCACCACGCCTGTCGCCAACCTGAAATTTTCCGTTTCGTTTACTGCCGATATGACTGACCAGGCGCAGGACGGCCGCCTGCTGCTGATGCTGGCCAACAACGATAAGTCGGAACCACGCAACCAGATTGTTGACGGCCTGTCCACACAGCTGGTTTTTGGTGTGGATGTGGAAGGCATGAAACCCGGTGACGAAATCACCGTGGACGCCAGTGCCTTCGGCTACCCCATTCAAAGCCTGAAGGATGTACCTGCCGGTGATTACTATGTTCAGGCGCTGCTTAACCGGTACGAAACCTTTACCCTGAAAACCGGGCACACCGTAAAGCTTCCGCCCGACCAGGGCGAAGGCCAGCAGTGGAACAGCAAGCCCGGAAATTTTTACAGCAAGCCCATAAAAGTGGCTGTCGATCCGGCTAAGAAGGAAACCATAAAAGTGGTCATGGATCAAAAAATCCCACCCATAACCGAGCCCAAAGACACGAAGTACATCCGTCACATTAAAATACAGAGCAAGCTGCTCACCGAATTCTGGGGCAGGCCCATGTTCCTGGGTGCACACGTGCTGGTGCCCGAAGGGTTTGACGACCACCCTGAAGCACGCTACCCGCTGATGATTTATCACGGGCATTTTCCAAGCGACTTCGGGGGCTTCAGCGAAACCCCGCCCGATCCCAACATGGATACCACCGACTACAGCGCGCGGTTCAACATTTACGGGTACAAAAAAATCCAGGCACAGGAAGCGTACAATTTCTACAAGCAGTGGTCGAGCAAAAACTTCCCACGCTTTCTTATTATTGAAATCCAGCATGCCAACCCGTATTACGATGATTCATACGCAGTAAACTCTGCCAACCTGGGCCCGTATGGCGATGCCATCATGTATGAACTTATACCGGAGATTGAAAAGCAATTCCGCGGCATCGGGCAGGGCTGGGCACGGTTTACGTACGGAGGCTCCACCGGAGGATGGGAGGCATTGGCCGTACAAATGTTTTACCCCGATGAGCTTAACGGATGTTTTGCGGCATGCCCCGACCCGATTGACTTCCGCGCCTATTGCCTGGTGGATATTTATAAAGACAAGAATGCCTATTACTACGAAAGCGACTTTAAAAAACTGGAGCGACCCGGCTTTCGCAATTACCTCGGCCAGATTACCGCCACCCTGCGCGAAATGAACCACCGCGAACTGGCCCTCGGCACCAAATCGCGCTCAGGCCAGCAGTGGGACATCTGGGAAGCCGTGTATTCACCGCAGGGCGAAGACGGCTATCCAAAACGGCTGTGGGATAAAGTTACCGGTGAGATTGACCACTCGGTGGCCGAATACTGGAAAGAAAACTACGACCTGCGCCACATCCTGCAGCGCGACTGGGCTACACTGGGCCCGAAACTGCAGGGAAAAATTCACATCTACTGTGGCGACATGGACAATTACTACCTGAACAATGCCGTGTACCTGATGGAGGAATTTTTAAAGAAAACAAAAAATCCGTTCTATGGTGGTGAGGTTGACTATGGCGACCGGGCCGAACATTGCTGGAATGGCGACCACAACAACCCCAACTACATTTCGCGGTTGCGCTACAACACCATGTATTTGCCTAAGATTTTAAAACGGATTGAAGTAAGCGCACCTAAAGGAGCGGATTTGAAAAGCTGGAGGTATTGAACGGGCCTGGGCGATGAATCAGGCGGTCACCCCAAACAACCTGGTGGATAAGAGGATCATGGCGGCCACCAGGATGCCGATAGCCAGGAATACGGTTCTGCGGAGGCTGAGGGTTTTCATACAGTGCTGGTCTATAGACTGGCAAGATGGGGTAAAGGTTGTAACCCGGGTGGACTTTTTTTACGGATTGCACCGTAAACTTGCTAAGGTGTTGTGAATGTATGATGAGCAGAAAATTAAGAATAGAAGAAACTGATTCTGCAAATAAGGATAACCTTCAGGATAACGTATTGTTGCTCACCCAAAAAACCCAATTCCCCGCGCCATAAGTCCGGCCAATAGCGGGATAATAACCAGCAGCGCCAGCTCCAGGCGCACCATCCGGAAAACGGCCGCGGGCACGGTAACTTCCTCGGCAGGGTTTCCCTTCCGGTTCTTTAAAAAGAACACCGTGGGGTAAATAGAAAGCAGCCCGATGGTAACAAACAGGGAAAGCTTGAGGTGAAAAATCCAGTTTTTGGTGTACACCACGGCCGGTTTGCCCACACCGCCCAGCCACAGGGTAAGCCCGGCCACGAGCAGCACCACGGCTGCAACGCCATACACGGCATCAATCTTTGCCAGCCGGGTCAGCTCGGCACGGGTAAGCGTTTTTTTAAGCAACAGGTGTTCGCAAGCCAGCGCGCCCACAATGGCAAATATGCTGATGAAGTGGAGGTAGCGGAGGATAAGTTCGGTGGTCATGATATTACTTTCAACAAAAATACATTCTTCATGCAGTAAGCCACGAGGCTGCAGCAAAACAAATTTTCCGAAACAGGCGGTAGTGCGGCTTGTCTTTTACCAGCCGGCTATGAAAGCCTTCGCGCCATTTTTCCGTTAGTCCAAATTGCATCAGGCGCTCTTCAGTTGTGCTGATCGGCAACTGAACTGTGCCCTGAACGGGAGCATCAATTTTTTCCAACTCATAAAGAAACTGGTTATAGAACGCATCGCGCATCATGCGTTGCTGCTGGTGGTCGTTCGATATTTTCCGTGGCGGCCGAACAAATGCGGGGTTAAGGTTAATCTCCCACAGTTGCAGCTTGCCGTTTACCAGCGCATAGTCGGCACGGCCATACGTGATGCCGGCTTCGGTAAAAATTCTTTTCAGCCAGGCTTCATGCGGGTTGGCGTGCATGTAGGCTTCCACTTCGGCCCTCCGGCTTTTCATCAGGTCGTCCTTCGAACTAACCATGCTTTTAACCCGCCACGCCCGGCTAAAGTTTAGGTAGCGCGGCATTACCCGGTCGCCCAGAACGAAAGCCGAATACTTTGCATAAATGCCATCCTCATCGGCAACATCAAGGTACTCCACAACCAGCAGCTCGTGTACCTTGTACCGGAGCAGGTACAATTTCCGAAGCTCATGTTTTACAGCATCCGTGCTATACAGCAACGGTGTCAGCGGGCCGGTGTGCCTGTCGGCCTCGCGGATGAATACCGGAAACCGCAGGTGATCGTACCGTTCATCGGCCCTGGCCAAATTATAGGTATTAATGCCGCTGTCGAACATTTTTTTAAGCAGGTTGCAGCGCAGCAAAACCTTGTCGGGATTGTTTAGCAGGGTAAGGTGCGGATAGCGCGCATGAAGCCGATTATAAATTTGTTGTGCGATTTCACGCTGCGCTCCATTCAGAAAGTCGAGGTCTGAAAAAATGAAGGTGCCGGCTGGTATAGCTCTCAGCATCCCAATCTTTTCCCACGGAACAATCCGGATGCGGCCGGCTAACATTTTTCCGCGCGACCGCAGAAAATTCCTGATCGGAAAACTGTTGCGCGATGTCACCAGGAAGTAAATCATATTCACTAAGGTTCGATGGTTACCGGGCTTGCCGCAGCGGTGTTAACCTTGCGGAGTACCACCGAAGTTACCGTGCCGATTTCGGTAACGTTAAGTACGGTTTTAAAAACATCCGGAATGGCATCAACGGCTTTCAGGATCATTACGCCTTCCAGCGGGATGCCAGCCGCAAGAAACACCGGCAGGCTGTACACCTTACCCATTTGGGGCAGGCCCGGGCTGCCGAAGCTTGTCACCAGCATTAACCCCAGAAACATCAGCAGGTTTGGCCACTCCACGGGCAGGCCATACATGCGCGAAAGCAGAAAAAACGAAAACGGGTTGGCCACCATCAGGTTAATCCGGAAGAACGAAACAAACAGGGGAACGGCCGTGCCGGTTATCCTGGTTTCACCTGCCAACGTTGAGGTGCTGGTTAGCAGTGCCGGCAACGTAGCCAGTGATGAACTGGTGCTTGCCGCCACAAGTTGTGCCGGCCACAATGCTCGTGCAAACCGGCTTACCGGTACAGAACCGAACATCGCTGCCACCACATACATCAATCCGGTTACCAACAGCAGCACTGCACACACTGCGGCCACATAATAGACGGCCATGCCCGCCAGTTGCCACCCGCTTGTAGCCGTAATTACAAAGGCAATACACCCCACCGAAACCGGTAAGGCACGGAACAGTATGTTCAGCCAGCTAAACAGTCTTTTGTTGACTTGGCGCAGGTAATTAATTACAGAGTTGCGAAAATTTTTCGGGGCGTAGTTCAAGGCAACCGCCACGATTATTGAACACAGGATAACCGGGATAATCAGGCGCGTAAGGAATTGCTGCATACCTCCCGCCATTAAAGAAAGACTACGTGAATTTGAATCGGGTACCTCACCTTCAATTGTAAATTCCGCGAATGATAAATCCCGGGTTAAAAAGTAACTCACCCCAACCGAGACCACGGCACCCACCGCAAGCAGCAGGGTGTGCACAAGCAGTCCGTGTACCGCTACCTTTCCCATCAGCGTTGTCCGGAAAAGAGTTATGAAGCTTACCACCAGGTTAGCAGCAACAAGGGGTATTGCCAACAGCAGCAACATAAGTATCCAGCTTTTTGAAAGCACTTCAGCTAAGGCCACCGCCCATTCCATTCCTTGTTGCCCGGACAAAAGCAGCCCGGCAATTATACCGATGGCCAAGGCGGTTACCGACCCGATTGAAATCCAGGTTGATGGGTTAGCCGATTTCACGCGGTGGCCGGATGAGTTGGTTGGGGTCGTTCCGGTTCATTCGACCGGGCAACCAGCGAGGCAATGGTCATGCTTTCAGTTACGTTGAGTACGGTTTTGAACATATCCGGAATGATATCAATAGCCTTGGTGAGTACAATCATTTCGAGCGGAACACCCAGCGCCAGAAATACGGGCATGGTGGCCAGCTTGCCTCCGCTGGGCAAACCGGGGCTGCCAAAACTGAGCGCCATAATCAGGCCCAGAAAAAGTACGGTGGATACCACATCGGTCGGGATGTTATACAAAGAAGTAAAAAATACATATGAAAAAACCGAGGTGATGGCCCGGTTGATACGGAACACCGAAACAGAGAACGGAATAACCAACCTTGAAACATGTGGCGGGATGCCTGCACCCTGTTCAGCACCCGTAAGCAGGGCAGGCATCGTGGCCAGCGATGATCGCGTGCTGGCGGCAACGAGCTGTGCCGGCAACAGGGCGCTTGCAAAAACCGCAGGAGGAACCGCTCCAAAACTCAGAGCAATAAGGTAAAGCACAAGAATAAAAACTATCAGCATGCCGATTAAGGCTGCCACATACTGCCCCATAACTCCGGCCAATGTGTATCCATGTTTTGCCGTGAGGGAAAACGATAAGGTAAATGCCGCTACCGGCAGCAACAGGAGTAACCGGTACATTGCTGTCGAAGTTTTTTCAGAAAATGCAAGCACCCGCGCACGCCAGTATTCATGTCGGCTCCGGAAATACCTGGAAAGAACCCATGCCGTTACGGCTGACAGCATAAGGAGTGGCAGAATGATTCGTGCAAGAAAAGTCTGCATTGCATCCGTCCAGGTTATGAGGTTATGCGCACTGCTCAAATCGGTATCGATGGGCCCCTCCCCATGCACAAGCAGTGTAAACCCCGTTGTTATGTAGTCGGTGATAACGTAACTCACCGATAATGTAAACCCCATGCCCAGCATCATGATGAGGATATGAAACAGCAAAGCATGAAGCCCAATCCTTCCGGCAAGTTTGCCGCTGCTCATCGTGGAGACAATGTTGAACAGGTAAGCGCTTGTCAGCGGAACGGCTATTGCTATCAGCAGCGTAAGCCATACTTTTCCGGCAAGTTCTGCCCATGAAATTTGTTCAACCCAATTTTCTGGTTGCAGGTTAACGAACAACCCTGATGCAAACCCGGCAATAAGCGCAAGTAAAGCCATGAGGGCGGTGCGTATTGAACTGGTTCCGGCAGCGGGTGTCATCACGGTTAAAAATGAAATTTAGCAATCGTCCTGGCAGAAGCCTTATACCGCTTATCATTAATTTTCGCTACATAGCACTATATGCCCGAGCCCATCCAGATTCAGTTTACCACCGGCAACACCTGGATTCTTAATGCCTGCCTCGCCCTGATTATGTTTGGTGTTGCCCTTGGCTTACGGGCCGATGATTTCAGGCGACTGGCCAAAACTCCCCGCACGGCATTGGCCGGACTGGTTGCACAGTTTGTGGCTCTTCCGGCTGTAACCTTTTTGCTGGTTAGTGCGCTTAATCCATCACCCGCAATTGCGCTGGGGCTCATCCTGATTTCAGCTTGCCCGGGCGGAAATATTTCAAATTTTATGTCGAGCCTGGCGGGCGGCAATGTAGCCCTCTCGGTAAGCCTTACGGCTGCCGGTTCATTTCTTTCTGTCTTTTTTACTCCGCTTAACCTTAACTGGTGGGGCAGTTTATATACCCCGTCAGCCATGTTGCTTCGCGAGGTGAACGTTGGATTTGCCGATGTGTTTTCCACTATTTTCCTGATTGCGGGCATACCGCTCATGTTGGGTATGCTGGTCAACCATCGGTATCCGCAAACTGCAGAAAAATTAAACCGTTGGCTCAAACCCATTTCCATTGTGTTGTTTATCGGGTTTGTTGTGGTTGCCTTTTCTCAAAACATTACCGCTTTTCTGAGCTACATACACCTGATTTTTTTTGTGGTACTTCTTCACAATGCGTTGGCCTTCACCACAGGGTTTTGGGTAGCCCGGATTGGGCGGGCGGCTTACAACGACCAGCGAACCATTGCTATTGAAACAGGCATACAGAACTCCGGGCTTGGCCTGGCCCTTATCTTTTCCTTCTTTAACGGACTGGGCGAAATGGCCATTGTAGCCGGATGGTGGGGCATATGGCACATTGTGTCCGGCCTGGGGCTTTCGTATTACTGGGCGCGCAATACCCCCCGATTGCAATGAACCGGGTTATCTACTACCTGCTGCGCATTTATGTGTGGTGTGCCCTGCACCTCTATTTCAAAAAGATTGTCGTGAACGGTGCAAACACGATACCGCGCAACGGGCCGGTACTGTTTCTGGCCAATCACCAGAACGCGTTGCTGGATGCCCTGGTGTTTGCCATTACAGCCCCGCGGTACAGTTACTTTATTGCGCGGGCCGATGTGTTCCGCCACAACCTAATTGCACGCCTGCTTAGTATGCTCAATATGCAGCCGGTGTACCGCGTCCGCGATGGGATTAAGTCCATCCCGAAAAACAAGCAAACGTTTACCTGGGCAAGCGGTGTGCTGTTGCGGAACGAATGCCTGCTTTTTTTCCCGGAAGGCAACCACAGCTTGTTGCGAAGGGTGCGGCCGCTAAGCAAAGGCTTTACCCGTATCGTTGACGAAGCGCTGGTAAAAAATCCATCCTTGGATTTATCCATCATCCCGGTTGGCATCAACTACACCGACCACACCGGGTTCAGGAGTTCGGTAAGTATTTACTACGGAGAGGCCGTTAACGCCAGCTTGTTTACCGATAACCTGTCTGCATTGCGTGATGTGGTGGAAGAAAAAATGAAAGCACTAACCACGCATGTTGAAAATGAGGCAACCTACCATGATGTAATCCGCAAACTGGAACAAACCGGGCCCGATTATCTTGATCCGGTTGAAACCAACCGGAGAATAAGACTTATTGAAAAGGGGGAAAGTCCGGGCCGGGTTGTGAAAAAGCAAACAGAAAAGTTTTCAATTCGGCTTTTAACGTACCCTTTATACTGGCTATGCGGTTTGGTGAATGTGGTGCCGTTGCTTGCCTGGGGATGGACACGAAAAAAAATAACCGACCCGGTTTTTACGGGCACGATACGGTTTGCTGTTGGGATAACGGTGGTGCCGGTTTATTATGGTTGCCTGTTGCTTGCGGCATCATACTGGGTTAATGGAATTGCTGTTCTGGCTTTAGGCGCATTTTGTGTAGCATCGTTGCCGGTTTATCATGGGTGTCGTCCCGGTAATTTATCAGGCAGTTAGTTTTTCAATGCTGCGTACGAAGGCACAACAAGCAGCATGTACCCTGTAATTACCACAGTAACGCCAGCAGAAAAAAGAAAAGTTGCGGGCGCACCGAACGTCAGCCATATCCACCCGGCCAACGCGCTGGCCACCATGGCGCATATACTCTGAAACCCCGCAAACGTGCCAATAGCTGTGGCCGTATCCTTCCTGTCGCTGATGTTGCTTATCCACGCCCTGGCGATGCTCTCCGTTGCAGCAGCATAAACTCCGTACAGGAAAAACAAGATAAGGAATTGATACAATCGCTCGCTAAACGCCATGCCGGTGTACACCACGGCAAATACAACGAGCCCGAAAACCATCATCGTCTTAAACCCAAGCCTGTCGCTTAGTTTTCCGATCGGGTAAGCCGAAAGTGCATACACGAGATTATAGAAGACATATACGCCAATTACCGAGGCATCACTCAATCCTGCTTCCTTAACCTTCAGCAACAGGAATACATCCGAACTGTTGACCAGCGTGAACACCAGCAGCCCGGCCACAAGTTTTTTATAGACTGCAGGGCTTTCCTTCCAGTACTGTACAAACGAAAAAAGAGAAGCCGCCTTCAGTTCAATTTTATTGCTTTCAATTTTCCTATCCTTTATCAAAAAAG
>JAGUUF010000233.1 GCA_020063545.1 Cytophagales bacterium | reverse complement strand
AATTCGGCTGCCCGTTCAGAAAAAGTTAAGTCGCCATTATTAATGTACAGTTCATTTCGGCCATCATAATGCTTGTAGCCTCCTACCCCGCTAACATAAATGTCAATCCACCCATCGCCATTAACATCGGCCATAGTAACACCGGTTTTCCAGTTCCGCACTGACGCAATTCCGGATGCTTTGGTAATATCTTCAAACCTGAAGTTTCCATTGTTCCGGTACAGAATACAAGGGCCCTGATTTGATACAAAAAACAAATCGGGCAAACCGTCATTATTAATATCACCAGCTGCAACACCAGCGCCATTATAAAAGTACAGGTACTCAATTATATTATTTCTTTCGTCTTCCTTTAGATCATTAGAAAAATGGACTCCGGTAATATCGGAAGAAAGAAAAGTCCAATCTGTTGCTTCAGGTCTGCAGGCAGCCAACACAACTATAGCAGCAATAAAAGGATAGCAAACTTTACTCATTACCGGAATGCTGGTAAACTCTGAGACTGTCGTTATTCAGGGCAATCATGATACGTGGGCCAAGCGGGGTCTTGATCTCGCAAATATCGCGCATGGCACCGCGCACCTTTAAACCTGAGGCTACAGATGGAATGGCTTTAAAACGGCAGTTCCCTTCGCCCAAAAGAACAAGTCCGTAGCTTGCATCGTATTGCCCTGCCTCAGGCTTAACCTGGTACAAGTTGCCTCCCAGAATAAGGTCGCTGATTCCATCGCTATTCAAATCCGTAACATGAATTGCATAAACAGGGGAAAACTGGGCCTCGATTGGCAATTCACGAAAAACAAACCGTCCGTTCACATTTTCAAGTACTCCGGAGGCGAATATGGAAGCGTGTAGCACAGAAGCGGCCTGTAACTTTTCTTTCGTAAAGATCTGTTCAATACTCTGGCTATTGAATTTTCTATACTCCAGGTAGTTCTTTTTTAAAGAAGGAAGTTGGGCAACCAAATCGTGCTTGAGTGCATATGGAAATACTTTCCCACCCGCTTTCTTCGCATATATGTGTTCAATGCTGCCGTTTGAATCAAAGTCAGCTACATAGAGTAAAACAGGCTCTTGTTCGGTTCCTCTGAAGCGGGAATTAAAGCCATGGTTACCCAAAACAAAATCAACATCGCCATCATTGTCCAAATCGGCCGGTTCTATACTGTTCCACCATCCTGTTAGCTTCGACAAACCCCATTCATCGGTTTGTTTTTCAAGTTTACCACCATCGTTCACGAACAACTCTACCGTCATCCATTCTCCTATAACAATGAGGTCTAAATCACCATCCGAATCGAAATCAACCCATTTGGAATCTGTTATCATGCCAAGGCCTGATAACTCCGGAGCAACTCTTGCGGTTACATCCTGCAAACGCCCTGACTTATCATTACGGTAGATAAATCCCCCTCCCGGTATGCCATATTGAAAAGCTTTGAAGCGAGTACCCACAAACAAATCCGTGTAACCATCTTTATCATAATCGCCAGCCGAAACAGTTGAATACACGAGCGAGGGGTTGTTTAACACTGGTTGGATCGAACGGTTAAAATTCCCCTGCCCATCATTGAGGTACAACCGGTTTACCAGTTCAGGCGCCCCAAATGAAAATTCGTTCCCGCCACTTACCACAAACAGGTCAAGGTCACCGTCATTTTCGAAATCCAGGAACAAGGCATCAACATCTTCGGAGTTTTTGTCGTGTCAAAAGCAGGTACCGGTTTTGGCAGAAAAACGCCTGAAGGCTTTTGTGTAAAGAGCTGGCCGGCAAAACCTTTTGCACCTCCAAGGTACACATCATCATACCCATCGCCATTCACATCGCCAACGGCCAGCCGGGGCCCTGATGTTGAATACATCTGGTACAAGAGCCGATCGCGGTTAAAATCATTAAATTCATTTTCAGCATGCATTGCAGAAAGAACCTTTGTATTGGTAATATCAGAAAGCAATGGCCTCAGTTTATCATTTGCTTGTTTATTAAGACTATGAGTTGCTGTTTCCTGATGAATTTTAATGGTTTGGTTAGCCTGTACGTTCGTCAACACAGTAAGCTTTCCATCCGGCCATGTAATTTGAACGGTATCGGCAGCAGTGTGCTGCCCTAAACCGGCAACAATTACCGGATCTACTGACGACTGAAAGCCACGATTGGGCATCTGCTCAATGTAATACCTGTCGTTACCGGAAATCACTTTTACACGACTGCCAACGGCAAGTGTATTTGGCCTTACACCTTGTAAAACAATGCGCAGGTAATTTGGCGAAGCGGGCAAGCCTGATAAATTGTTCCTATAAACAAATGCCTGGTTATTTACATTATTAACAACAAGATCAAGGTCACCATCATTGTCAAGATCGCCATAAGCTGCACCGTTTGAATGAGAAGGTTCGCCAAGTCCCCACGCTTCGGCCTGATTATCGAATCGCAAATTCTTATGGTTCTTGAACGCATAATTCGGCACCGGGTTTACCGGAATAGGGTCAATCAACGCCTGGTAATTAACCCCCTGCCGGCTGATGATCTTTTGCTTGGTTTCGGGGCTATCAATAAAGTTCAGGTAATCCAGATCGGTAATATCTTTGTAAATGCCATTCGCAACAAAAATGTCCTTAAAGCCGTCATTGTCCATATCGAAGATCAGCGCTCCCCAGCTCCAGTCAGTGGCCTCGACTCCGCTCAACCTGCTGATATCGCTGAAGGTATCATCGCCATTGTTTAAATGAAGCATATTACGGGTAAACTGGTAATAATAGTCGTTACGAACATTATACATCAGTTTATCCCAGTTTTCGAAAATAGTTACCTGTTTAAGCCGTGCGTACTGCTCCGGAAGCATATCGGTTACAAAAATGTCCATCCAACCGTCATTGTTTATATCTGCCAAATCAGCACCCATAGAAGCGGCACTAATTGAAGGAATGGACATTTCCAATACTTCACGAAAGGTCCCATCCTGGTTATTGATATACAGGTAATCGCGCTCAAAGAAATCATTGGAAATAAAGATGTCCATCCAGGTATCATTATTAACATCGCCTACGGTAACACCAAGTCCAAATCCAATAACGCTGCCGTAAATTCCAGCCTGGCTGCTTACATCGGTGAAGCGATTACCGTCATTCCGGTAAAGTTTATCTCCACCGACTGAATCGCGTATATGGCGGATATTCTGCATCAGGTTAAAACTGCCAATCGCTTTAAATGAGTTATTGAGAAGGTAAACATCCAAGTCGCCATCTTTATCATAATCAAAAAAAGCCGCATGGGTTGAAAACCCGCGGTCGTTCAACCCCCAGGAAGCTGCACTTTCGGTAAACGTTAAATCGCCATTGTTAATAAAAAGCTCATTTTCGCGGTTGTCGTTTTTTATGTCACCGGAGTTGCACACGTAAATGTCAAGAAAACCGTCTCCGTTCACGTCAGCCATCGCAACGCCCGTACTCCACGCCTGGTTACCGGCTACACCGGCTTGTGTTGTTATGTCTTCAAACTGGAAATTTCCCTTATTCAGGTAAAGCGCATTCTTTCCAAGATTATTGGTAAAATAAATGTCTGGCAGACCATCATTATTAATATCGCCAATGGCCACACCGCCACCGTTGTAAAAATTACGGTAAGTGAAAATATTGAACGCACTGTTAAAAGGAAGATCATTCCGGAATGTTATACCGGTTTCCGATTCCGGCATCTTTGTAAAAAGAGGGGCCCTCTGGTCAGGACCGGAACAAGAACACACAGCGAATAATATAAATGGCGCTATGCCCGATTTGATTACTTTGCCTGCCATTACTTGTTGTTTAGGAGATCAAGAAACTCGGCCCGAACTGTTGAAATATTCTTTTTATACAACCGAATACGCCTGTTACCGTCAACTTTAACCCATACCTTCTGCGAGCCGTCATCGCTCTCTGCATATATAAACGAACCGCCATACCAACGCTCAAATAGATTTTTTACGTCAACAAGTAACGTGTCAACTGATAAGGGTTGATACACTGGCGACCAGTAGATATACTGAAATTCAACAGGCATTTTATAGATAGAATCATTTTTAAATTCCGGGTAGAACCACATGTACGTAAGCGACCGCATCTGCGTGGAGTCGAGTTGCCATTGCACACTTAAATTACCCGGGCCCTGCATAATTAGTCCCTTCTTATTCATTTCCCAGCATGCCGCATAAAATTCCTTGCTGCTCATGTTAAACTTAAGGCCTAAAAAAAGTGAGTCGAACCGGACATTCCGCTCAAGTTCAGTTTTCACCAATCGGTCATACTCCGATTGCCGACATGATAAAAAGGTTACGGAGAGAGAAAATACAATCAGATAAAAAATATGGTTACTCCTCATGGTTTATTAAGCTTATAAAATTGAACAGGTTGGTTATTAATCAGGAAAATCAGTAAAACTTCATTGTTGATTGTTATTTGACGAATATCCCTCACTTCTCCGTTAAGATAAATGCCTGAATGCATCGGGCTAACATAAGAAAAAGTACCATCGCCTGCACCAAACAAAAGTGTGCCGTTATTTGCAGTTAAAATCCCAGTTTCGGGTTTGGCACGATATTGATTTCCGGCAAGTATTAAATCAGTATTTCCATCCCCGTTTACATCCAGGCTATGGAGGGTGTAGATTTTTGAAAGTTGGGCCTGCCATGGAAGCGGTTTTTTAACAAACCGGTTACCGTGTTCATTTAAGAATACCATACTTGAAAGTTCGGTAGCCTCATATTTTATAGCTTCCGTCAACTTCTTACCCTCCACAATCTCCTGCATGGATTTATCGCGGTACTGCTCATGCCGCTGAAATTTTTTCTTCCATGATGGAATTTGTTTAACAAGCGCATTCATCATACTCAGCGGATAATCCTTGCCGTCAGACCTAAAGCAAATAACCTGTTCAATGCTGCCGTTATCATCAAAATCGCTTACATACATAACAAGCGGTCTGTCTGTAGTAGCCCGAAAGGACGAATTATTACCTTGATTTCCCGCAATTAGATCAGGATAGCCATCGTTATTTACATCGGCTGTTATGAGGGTATTCCATAAACCCGCTGATGATTCAAAACCTGCTTGTTGAGATATATCCCTAAAAACTCCTTTGTCGTTTTTAAAAATCATTATTCCCATCCATTCACCGCAAAGCGCAACATCATCATCACCATCACGGTCGAAATCAAAAGCAAGGCCATGCCTCAACAGCCCAAGTTT
>JAGUUF010000070.1 GCA_020063545.1 Cytophagales bacterium | reverse complement strand
TTTTCAAACCCTCCGGCATGCTGACCAGCACGATTACCGATGGCCCGCATCCGGAGCAAGGTGTTGCACATGGTTATGTGAAAACAGGCAACGAATGGCGCGAGGATGATTACGGGGAGGAACCCACCTTTGCCGCTGCAGGTAATGGCGGTGTGTGGAGTTCGGCCGATGAACTGGTGCTGTACGAACAGGCTATCCTACAGGCACGGTTTCTTTCAAAGGCAACGGTAAACGAATCACAAACTGCCTGGCAGCCTGCCAACTGGAAAGACTCAACGCCTTCCTTTATCGGCCTGAGCTGGTTTATCGAACAAACAGCCGATGGATTAACAACAATCGGGCATACCGGTACGCAGGGTGGGTTTTATTGCCACTATATTTATGTGCCCGAAAAGTCGGTTTTATACCTGGTGCTGGCCAACCGGGCTATTGAACGGGAAGCATTTCAGGCATATGTGTTCAATTACCTGATAGAAAAAAACTGGCTGGATTGAAAACTGTTTTATTATGCTTATTTGTTTAAACGCTGGGAGAGCCTGCCGTGTCTATATAGTACAATGAAACCGAAATACCTTCGTTCTCTATCCATGCGTATCGTTGCTATACTCTTTTTTTGTGTATTGATGCTTGCGGGCTGTAACCTTGAGCCGCAATTGGGCGAACTGGTGAAAGACATGGTGGTACAAACCGTATATGATCAGGCTTCTGTCAATGATTCGCAAAACATTTTTACTACGTACTCCACGTTTACGATCCGCGAAGATACCCTGGGGTTTGTATCAACCCGGTACAGCAATACCTACATAACTGACGGCCCTTCCGATGATTTTGTGAAACCCGTTTCGAGGCTGGTACGCGACAGTGTAATTGCATCGGGGTTCACGAAAGTTGCCCCCACGGCCAATCCTGACTTTGCCGTTAATGTTTTGGTGCTGGATAATTTTAACTTCTTTCAAACCATAACCTATCCGGGCTTCTACCCGGGTTACTATGGCTATTATGGCTATTACTATCCGTTTGTCAGCACCTATTATTCATCCTATGGAACGCTGGTAATTGAAATTGTGGATGTAAAAAATTATGCTGCCAACGGAAATAAATACAAGGTAATCTGGAAGGCCTACATGGGCGACCTGTACGCTACCGTTGACTTAAAAGGCAAAACGCTGGAAGCTGTTGCGCAGGCGTTCAAACAATCACCCTACATCAGGAAAAACTAATGAGAATTTGTGCGATTTTTCTTTTTTCAGTTGCTGCAGTTTCAGCCAAATGCCAGGTTTCGGACGGAGCCCTTACGGCCGGTCTAAATATTCTTATACCAACCTACACGGAATTTGTGGGTAACACCAGTACCGGCTTCCGGCTGGGTTATTCCCGCTTTAAAACCGATACATTCGGCTGGGGTTTTGATGTCGCCTATAATACGCTGGATGATTATGTTCCGCGGCAAACGTATGAGTACCCCGGTGGTGCCATTACAACCGATGTGTACAACTATATGTACCACCTTACCTTTCTGGTTAACGGCCAATACTATTATAAAGCCACTTCGCGCCTGGTACCCTACGCTTCGCTTGGCGCAGGTGTGGCCCTAACAGAGTACAGGCTGTTTTATAATGTATATAAAGAATCAGATAATTCCATTGGGTTTGTGGCCCGCCCTGAAGCCGGCCTGCTGTTTCGCTTTAAAGAATATGGCAGCCTTGGATTAAAAACAGCTGTAAGCTTTGAGTACGCCACCAATAAAAATAAAACATATGAATTGGAGAATTTTTCCGGGGTGGCATTTCAGTTGGGAATTGTGCTGTTCAATAATTAACACCTGCTGATCAACCCTGGTAATCGGCCAAATAACCCGGCTATTCACTGCTGGTTTCCTTACCGTTGCACTTCGGATTTATTCGTGCAATATTCACTACGTAACGTTATACCATGGGTCTCTGTCGGTATGTAATTTGGTTGAATACGATGCTTCTGCTGGGTAGCGTATTTTGCTTTTCGCAAACACTCCCGTCAGGCTTTTCGCAATTGCTGGTAGCGAATGGCATCAGCGCACCTACGGTTATGGCCCATGCACCTGACGGCCGTATTTTTGTTGCCCAGCAAACCGGAAGCCTCCGGGTAATTAAGAACGGAGCACTGCTTTCAACACCTTTCGTAACCTTATCCGTAAGCGCAGCGGGCGAGCGGGGGCTCATCGGTATAGCGCTTGACCCTGGTTTTGCCGGTAATGGTTATGTTTACCTCTACTATACGATGCCCACCACACCGGCACGTAACCGCATCAGCCGGTTTACGGCCGATGGCGATGTGGCGCTTGCCGGCAGCGAAGTTGTTGTTCTCGATCTTGACCCGCTTAGCGTGGCAACCAACCACAATGGCGGAGCGCTTGCCTTCGGGCCCGATGGAAAACTCTATGCTGCAGTTGGCGATAATGCCAGCGGGCCCAACGCCCAAAACCTGAATACCTACCATGGAAAAATTTTACGGATTAATCCGGATGGTTCTGCTCCTGGGGATAACCCCTTCAATACGGTTGGGGCCACAGAACAACGAAAGCGGGTATGGGCCTACGGGCTGCGTAATCCGTACACGATTTCCTTTCAACCTGGAACAGGCAGGCTCTTTGTGAATGATGTGGGCGCAAATACCTGGGAAGAAATCAACGATGCCACTACTGGCGGGTTAAATTTCGGATGGCCATCGGCCGAAGGCAACGGCAGCAATCCTGCATTCACCAATCCGGTTTATGCGTATGCGCACGGTGCTGGCGATGGTGTGGGCTGTGCCATTACAGGTGGAGCTTTTTTCAATCCTACCGTTACCAATTATCCATCCATTTATTATGATAAATATTTCTTCCTCGATTTTTGCAACCGGTGGATCAATTATATCAATCCTGCCGAAATACCTGCAGTTCGATCGGCATACGCCACCACCATCAACACCAACCCGGTGATTATTGAAACCGGTATTGACGGCAACCTGTATTACCTGAGCAGGGGCTCGGGGGCATTGTTTAAAATAGTTTACAATAATGTATCACCTCCGTTTGTTACCCGTCAACCCGAAAACGCAAATGTTACGGAAGGAACTACTGCCTTGTTTGTTGTTGAAGCCATTGGTTCGCTTCCGTTATCCTACCAGTGGCAAAAAGATGGAATAGATATACCGGGTGCAACATTTTCTTCTATTACTATTCCCAATGTGCAACTTGTAGATGAAGGAAGTTACCGGTGTGTAATTACCAACCTTGCGGGAAGCACATCGAGTAATAGTGCCAACCTGGTGGTTGATGGTGTTAATGATTTTCCCGTTGCGGTAATCAACTCACCCGCTAACCAATCGGTTTATACAGCCGGAACTGTCGTTTCGTTTTCGGGAACTGCCACCGATGAAGAGGATGGCGAACTGCCGGCCAGCGCGTTTACCTGGAGGTGTGTATTCATGCAGGGTGATGAGCCTATCAGCGAACTGCCGTCCCAGTCGGGAATTAAATCCGGTTCATTCCTTATACCTGATGAAGGACCAATCCAACACAATGTACGCTATCGCATTTACTTGCAGGTAACCGATTCAGGACTTCTCAGCGCAATTGATTCGACAGATATTATTCCGCAAACCGCCACGCTAACCTTTCAAACTATACCAGCGGGCTTTAAGGTAAGAGTAAATGATCAGGTTTTGGTGGCACCGGTTTCGGTTGAAAGTGTAGTCGGCATGAAGATTTCGCTGGGCATCCCGCTTCCGCAGTCAGTTGATGGAGTTGACTACCGCTTTGTCTCCTGGTCTCATGGAGGTGATTCAGTGCAGGTTATTGTTACACCGGCAACTGATTTTACATACACAGCAACTTTTGCGGTGGTTGTTGGCATGGAAGATACGCAACAACTTTCTGGTATGGAGGTTTATCCTAACCCGGCAACTGGCGGTAATGTGCAGATGATTAT
>JAGUUF010000137.1 GCA_020063545.1 Cytophagales bacterium | reverse complement strand
CCGTATCAGAATCTGCACATATCAGGAGCCGGAGGCTCTAATGCGGATATGTCGGCCGTGGCGAATGTGGCTGGCAACCTCATCTTCACTAACCAGGGACGGATGAGTAACAATGCAGTGCTGACTGTTGGGGGCAACTTTAATTACACTTCCAGTGCAACAACGGTTCTGGCTAATAACATGACCGTGGGCAATTTCATCTTCGCCAACGGAGGCCTTACCTACAGTGGCCGAACCATCACCATCAATGGAAATGATGGCACCTGGACCTTTAACGGTGGCGGAGGCGTGTTTACCACTGATGCTTCCAGCCGGGTAATATTTACAGCAGGAACAAATCAACGCATTACCGGCTCGGCTGTAACAACTTTTTCCGGATTGGAGGTGAATAATCCAAACGGAGTTACACTTGAAGGCCTCAATGCCAACGTATCCAACAACCTGGTATTTACCAATGGCAACTTATTTACCGGTACCAACATACTTATCATTACTTCGGCTACGGCTACGGTTACCCCTACGGGAGGTTTTGTAGAAGGCAATCTGCGCAAGCCGGTTGTTACCGGTTCTCCTTCATTAACGTTTGAAGTGGGAACAGGTGTGGATTATTCTCCTCTTAACTTAACGGTGAATTCAGTAACCGTTGCCGGTAATTTTACGGTTGCTGCTACAGCGGATGATCATCCTGATATTCTGGGATCCAACATTGAGCCAAACCGCAGCGTTAACCGGTACTGGACGGTTACCAACAATGCCACCACTTTTGTAAACGTAACAGCAGTTTTCAATTTTGTGAGTTCTGACCTGGATCCATTGGCTGATTTTTCGAATTTCAGCGTAAGGAGATATGATGGATTGAATTGGGCCAGTGCTACGGTAGGAACCCGCACAGCCACATCTACTCAAATTACCGCTGAGGCTGCTGCTAATTTGCCCTCGGGTGCACAACGTTTTTATCAAATCGGAGAACTTATTCCGACCAGCGGAACGGCCAACCGGCTTACCGGCACACAAAACTGGAGTAACCCTGCCACCTGGATACAGAACCGGACAGGTACCGTAACATTTAGTGCGGGCAGTAGTGCGGTAACGGGTATAGGTACATTATTCACTACTGAACTGGTAGTTGGGGATGTGCTCATGTTGCAAACCAGTCCGGGTACAGTGCGTGGAACAGTGCAGTCTATTACCGATAACGAAAACCTGATACTCACAGCCAATGCTACGGCTACCGCCAGTGGGGGATATGGAAGACAATACGTTCCGAATACCATTAACGATGCGGTTACTATCGGCAATTCGAACATTACGCCTGATGCGGCCACGACCATTACGCTGGACATGAACGCCACCGTTAACTCCTTGGACATCAACACCACGGCCAGTCCCCGTGCTACGGCCCAGGTATTGACGCATTCAGGAACCAATTCCCTTACGGTTCAAACCAATGTTCGTGTTAACCAGCCCGGTGGTAATGTTACAGATGCCTGGAACATCAATGCCGGCTCGGCTACCGTGGGGGGAAATGTACAAATTGGTTCAGGGGTGAACAACGCGAATTTTCTGGCACGTGTCAACATTACTACGGGCACCCTTACCATACAAGGAAACCTTGTATTTAACACCTCAAATAACGCTAGCCGTGAATTAACTGCGGTATTGGATATGACGGGTGGTAATGGCCTGGTCAATCTAAGAGGATCAATGAATTTCATTAATAACCGGGGGTTACTGATCCCTGGAACATCGGGCAGCGTATTTAATTATAATCGCACTTCCTCTGAACAGATTCTTGCTTTTCCTACGGGGAACCAACCGGCTAACCCGTTTACATATCATAACCTTTACTTTAACAATACCAGTACAAACGGGGTTTTCATAGGGACATCAATTACTACGACTAATGTAACGGGAGATTTAAGAATTCAGACCGGTACATCAAGGCAAGGCAACGCAACTATTACCGGTAATGCCACCCGAACTTTTCAAATCGCACCGGGGGCATCTCTTCGTTTAATTGGTAACCAAGGATTTGCAACAGGATTTGGGACATTCGATTTAGGAACTACCTCTCCTTTTGGAACTGTGCTCTATCAGAATTCAAATGGACAAACTATAGCCAATCATGTCTACGGTAATCTGGTAGTGAGCAGTTCTCAAACTTTTTCCATACCCAACGTTACCATTAATGTTGCGGGCAGTCTTGCCATTGGAAATGGATCAAATAATCCTGTACTGCAAAGTGCCGGAGGTGGCCCCTCCGGATTAAACATTACCGGTGATCTGACTATTAATACTGGTGGCCGCTTACGAGCGGATAATAATGGTACTATTTCAACAATAACTGTGGGCGGCAACTGGGTTAATAATTCTACAGCCGGTGGCAGCAACGGTTTTGACGAAGGTACCGGCACAGTGGTATTTAACAGTCCGGCTAGTAATACGCTTCAAACCATTGGCGGCTCTACAGCTGAAACATTTTACAACCTTACCCTCAATACCAGTGCGGCTACTGATGTGGTGAGGATTTTAAACAATACCTCCGTAAGGTATGTGCTGAACCTGGCACAGGGCGAACTGGACCTGAATTCGCTTACCCTAAGCATTACCAACAACAGTACAGGTGCCATTACCCGTACCAACGGGTATGTAAAAAGCGAAGACAATACCGATCCATACGGTACCTTACAAAGGCTTACCGGTACACTTACCGGCTCTTTTGTTTATCCTTTTGGAAAATCCAGTACTGAATACATTCCATTTACACTTAATATCACATCGGCTGGAAGCCCGGCTGCTGGAACCGTTTCCGTATCTACTTATCCCACAGGTGTTGATAATACCCCCTATCCAACAGGGGTGACCAACTTAAGTGGTACCAGTGGAGGAGCATCGGTTGTGGATCGTTTCTGGGTGATTACACTCAACGGTTACACAGGCACACGCCCCACTTCTACTATGACATTCACCGCCACCTCGGCCGAGATTGCCACAACCGGGGCTACCACAATTAATGCTCAGCGCTGGGCACCATCTAATACCTGGGAGCCAGCTCTGCCCGGACAAACCTATAACCCGGGTACTGGTACGGTAACAGTACCTGGTGTAAGTCAGTATTCTCCTTGGGCACTGGCCGATATTACCGCCCCATTGCCAGTAGAAATGAAGTCGTTTGACCTTATCGCTCATAACGATTTTGTGGAAGTGGTTTGGTCAACCGCTTCAGAACTGAACAACGACTTCTTTACAGTGGAGAAGCGATTTCAAACATCTGAATCATTCGAAGCCGTAACCAATGTTGCCGGTGCGGGAACTACCAACCGTGAAACCAGATACCGCGTTGAAGATCATTCCATTTCGCCCGGCACCTGGTATTACCGGATTAAACAAACGGATTTTGACGGAACCTATACTTACTCTGCCGTTAAGTCGGTTACCGTTTCCGGGCAGGGCTTGTGGCGCATTTACCCGAATCCGTCTAACGGAGAGAACTTTACACTTCAACTCACAGGTGCCGAACTAGATAAACCGGTCAAGGTTACTATTTATGATATGCAGGGTAAAGTGGTTCATTCTGAAATTCTGCAGGTAAATGAACTTAACCAGCAGGTAACCTTGCCTGCCCGACTGGCCCATGGTGTGTACATGGTAAGCATTCAGAGTCCGGTGGCGGTGGCTCAGCAAAAACTTGTTGTGAAGTAAGCAAATCCTTTCAGGCTGTAACCCCGGCCAACAGGTAAAGCACGGCCATCCGAATGGCCACTCCGTTTTCTACCTGGTCGAGGATAATGGAGTGAGCCGAGTCGGCCGCATCGCTGCTTAGTTCAATACCGCGGTTTATTGGCCCGGGATGCATGATGATGATTGGCTTCTTAAGTGAGTCAAGCCGGGCTTTTGTGATGCCATAGTACAAGGCGTACTCACGAAGGGAGGAAAAGTATTTCAGTTGCTGGCGCTCCAACTGAATGCGCAATACATTGGCAACATCACACCATTCCAACGCTTTATTAATATCCAGCTCAACCTGCACGCCAAGGTTTTTAATGAATTTGGGCAGCAACGTAGGCGGCCCACACACCAATACTTTGGCGCCTAGTTTTTGAAGCGCAAAGATATTAGAGAGCGCAACCCGCGAGTGGAGGATATCGCCAATTATAGCTACCCTTTTTCCGGTTACTGTTCCCAGTGTTTCTCTTATCGAGTATGTATCCAGCAGGGCCTGTGTAGGATGTTCATGGGTGCCATCGCCAGCATTGATAATGTTGGCGTTGATGTGCCGTGCCAGGAAGTGGGGTGCCCCGGGGCTGGCGTGCCGCATCACCACCATATCCACTTTCATGGCCAGGATGTTGTTTACGGTGTCCAACAAAGTTTCACCTTTCTTTACGGAACTGGTGGATGTAGAAAAATTAACCACATCGGCTGACAATCGTTTTTCTGCCAGTTCGAACGATAAGCGTGTACGTGTTGAGTTCTCGAAAAAAATATTTGCTATGGTTACATCGCGAAGAGACGGGACTTTTTTAATAGGACGGTTTAATACGTCCTTAAACGTATCGGCTGTTTCAAAGATAAGTTCAATGTCTTTTTCGGTTAGGTCTTTAATTCCTAAAAGGTGTTTCTGACTCAATCGCGACATCTTAATCTTTATTTATCAGCCATATTTTATTCTGCTGATGACCCTGGGCCACAAGCTCAACAAGGACTTTTTGTGATTGAACCGTGTTAACGGTTTTGCCCACATAATCCGGGGCAATCGGCAGGTCGCGGTTATACCGCCTGTCAATCAGTACCAGTAGTTCCACTTTCGAAGGGCGACCGAACGCAATCATGGCTTCCAGGGCTGCCCTTACCGTGCGCCCGGTAAACAGCACATCATCAACCAGGATTACTTTCTTTTCTTCGATAATAAAGGGTATCCGGATTTCACTGGCTTTGGTAATCTCCCTTCTCCTGAAATCATCCCGATGAAAGGTTACGTCAAGATAACCTACAGGTACCTCCTTTCCGGCAAGTTTCTTTAATTTCTGCCGGATGAGATCGGCAAGGTAAATGCCGCGGGGCTGCAAACCGATAATGACCGAATCGGCAAAATCGCTGTGATTTTCAATAAGTTGCTGGCAAAGGCGGCTTATGGTAATATCAAGCAGATCGGAATCAAGAATAAGTTTTTTCTGCATAAGCCGGGGCAAATATACGCGATTATGCCGATACTTTACCGATAGCTTACTTTGTTGACGAAGAACAGGCGTTGCCGTGATCGTGACATGGACCGGCTGGGCGGGCGCTCAATTCCGTAAGCCAAAAAGTTGCCACCATACCAGTAATCGAGCCTGCGGATGTCTGCCTCATCTGCTTCAGTCTTTTCAGCCTGGTAGTCGAGCTTAAGCGGGTTATAATTTTTGCCTTCCAGCACATTGTTGCCTTGCAGAACTTTGGTACGGATGCGGTTGTCGAACAAATACAGCAACGCGATTTTGCTTTGCTGTGCGTCCATTTTAACAAACTGGTCGAGCGTAAAGGTTTTGATGTCGTTAATTTCGAAGCTATTGTCCCATTGCAGTACACCTTGTTTGTTAAAACCGATAACAATGGCGTGGGTGTAACGATAACCATCAAAAACATAGGGTACGGCAAATGAAGTGGCAAGCCCGTAATCATTGCGGTCATCGCGTTTATATACCGGGTAAAAGGCCTCGCCCAGCAACAGGTATTGGTTATTCTGAAGAACCAACTCGTGCACAAGGATACGATACTGTAGTCTTATTTTTTTGCCCTGGATCTTCTTCCGCTCTATTTTTTCCTTTATCCGTTTTTGTCTTTTTGCCTTCATGTAACTAAAAAAATTCTCCAGGTCGGCAAAGGGATAGAAGTATTGATTTTGATCACCCGCGTCATTCAGGGTTGCGATGAATAAACCCGTTGAGTATTCTGACGTCCGGTTACCATACGTGCCCGCTATAACCAGGTTATCGTTTTCGGTTTTAATGGCTTTGCCAAAAAGCAGGCTGGAGTTTTCCGGTGGTACAAGGGCAGTATTTTGCTTAAGTGTGCCATCCGGTTGGTAATATTTTATCCAGATGGTTTTTTGTTTCATAACGTTTTTGGCACCAATCAGCACCTGAAAACTTTCGTCATCATTTACCTGGATTTGAACCAACTCACCGGTTTCGTTAAAAAGGCCAGGTAATACAATGGTTTTGAGTGTGGTAAAATTAAAAAACAGTACTACCGGAATCCGGCCGATATAATAACCGCCTATCAATGCTCCGGTTGAGGTAACTTCAAAGTGGGTGGGCATAAATGGAATATAATTTTCTACTTCATATTTGGAATTGACTCCATCTTTCAGGTTAACGATGTACAGATGAAAATTAATAGTGGCAAACTGCCGGTGATGAAACAGCAGGTATTGCCGGTTACCCAATGTGCGTTGGTGGGCAAGTTTAAACTGTTTTTCCAGTATAAGCTGCTTTTTCCATACTTCGTTAAATGCCGTGTCGATATGAATTAAATCCAGGTAATCGTTTTTCCGTGCCGTACCGTAGCGATAAATAAGTGCCCCGTTGGTCTTGGCCGAGGCAACGTTATACTCGCCATCCCGGTCGGAAACCGGGATTTCATACCGCCTGGTCTGTTGCAATTGGGCATAACCGGCAAGCACCACTGTACCGAGCAGGCTACTGCACAGCAATCTTGTTAACATAGAAAACGCGTTTCGTCCCATCTTCCTTATTTGCAGTGTTGCGAACGGTTTGAATGCCCCACACATAAAAAGCTGAGGTATACCAATGCCGTATTCCACCTTGTTGTTCGCGTTCAGAACGTAACTGGTCTGTCTCTGACTGCAACCGCAGGCGTTCTGTTAATTCGGTAACCTCATTGGTTTCGAGGTCGATTTTTTTTATACGAACGTCCGTATCTTTTTTATACATGATATATAAGTGCTCTGAAGTAAGGCAGAAATCAGTTACTTGTTCCAATGACGTGAGCCTTATGTTATCCAGTTCCATTGCCTGATCCCATGCCACTTCGCCTTTCGGTGTAAAGGAAGCCACAATGCTGCGGGTAACTTTTATTTCATCAGAGGCCCCCCGCATGGTGTCATTCCCATAATAATACGGATTATACATGCGGTTGTAATAAGACGGGTAATTTCCGTAATAGGGGCCGTAGTACGAATACGGGGTTGGGTATGGCGCGTAATACGGGTAATTGTCTCTGAAGGGAACTGAAGCAGAGGCGGGTACAAAAACCTCTGCCAGCAGCAAAAAGCCCTTGCTGTATTCCTTTATTTTCAGCGGCCGGATGTAGTTGATAAAATCGGGTATGCGCCCGGCCAGCAGGTCGGCTTTTGTCTTTTGTGTGATTCGCTTTCGTTTATTTTCCTTCATGTAACCCAGGTAGTTCTCCATTTCGGCAAACGCAGTATAGGTTATGGCCTGATCGGCAAACGGCTCAACCGGTACCCCGTAAAACCCGGCCGACTGCCGGGAGTTCATCCCGCCCCAGGTGCCCAGCAAAATCAAATCATCGCGCACCAGCGAACTGACGATGGCGGTTTGCAACGACCGCTTCCCTTCAATGGCAATCACATCCTCCAGCAATTCTTTCCCATGCGAATCGAAGATCTTAAACAAGAGCTTACGGTTATCGCGCTGGCTCCTGTCAATAAGAATAACACTAAAGGTATTGTTCTTGTTTCCCCGCACTTCAACCAGTTCGGTTTCCTTTTGAAAGAATCCCGGAATAATTTTAAGGGATTGCTGTTCTGAGCCAAACAAAAGCACGGCAGGCTCATTGTTCACATACCCGCCAAAGACGAAGTTGTTTCCGACCTTGCTGAAGTGCGATAAGGTAATGGCCAATTCCGGTTTAATTTCGGTTCGTTTCATTTCGGCCGTTCGGGTATTTACTGCCACCAGGTCCAGAATGGTTTTAAGGCTTTCGCCCGATTTAAACAGCAGGTAAAAGAAAACGGAATCATATTCATACCCGATCAGGGTTTTTCGCTGGTCGATTTCAACATCCAGCGCATAACGTTCGGTAAGGGTGGTGTCCAGCAGAATAAGTTCCCAGGTTCGGTTACCCGCTTTGTATTGTTTGGTTTCGCGCACCAGGGCAAGACCAGCTTCTTCAAGGGATATTACTGTGAAATCTTCATCGTTGAATTTTTGCTCTTTTTCAAAGCGGGAAGGCTGGCTTACCTGGCCATGAAGGAGGTTGCCGGCTGCCCATGCGGACAGGATGACGATAACAATGATTATACGCATCATTTACCTTCACTCAAGGTTAACACAAGTTCGTATTCTTCCGGCAAAACCGGCTGCACCGACAGCCGTGCAACCCGCACCAGCGTCATGTTTGCAAGGCGCTTATTGGCTTTTATTTCTGATAAGGGTACCGGGCGTTTAAGTTTTTTCAGGGGGGCCAGTTCAACGGCTACCCAGTCCTTGTCTTTCGGATCAGGGAAAGCTTCACGCATTACCCTGGCCTGCCCGATAACGGCCTTTTCATCCCCGGTATGGTAGACAAAAACCAGGTCGCCTTTGGCCATCTTTTTGAGGTTGCTTCGCGCTCGGAAGTTACGCACACCATCCCATGTTGTTTTTTTATCGCGAATAAGGTCATCCCATGAGTAGGTTTCCGGTTCGGTTTTTACAAGCCAAAAGTTCATAACAAAATGCTTTAGGGCTAAGTTAGTAAACTTAGGGCAAGAGAAAACCAAAATACTGTAACCGGTTCTGTCAGTAGGCCCGTACCAGTTTTCCTTCCATGTAGTTAGCGTACGACCGGTTGGCGACTTTATGGCCACCGGGGGTGGGATAATTGCCGGTAAAGTACCAGTCGCCAAGGTGGTTGGGGCAGGCTTTGTGCAGGTTGTCAACCGTTTGAAAAACCACTTCGAGTTCGGCCTTCATTTCGGCCGGCTTAATTATCTCGGCAATCTTACGGCTCACCTGTTCGTACTCAACCTGTGCATATAACTGTTTAACGTGATTCTCAGGATGCTTGTCGCCTGCAGCACGGATGCAATTTTCGTATACTTCGCCAAGCAGGTAATCGTTGCCGGTTTCTCTGAGTAAATCGATAATTGCCCGGAACGCCACAAAGTCGCCCATCCGGCTCATATCAATCCCGTAGCAATCCGGAAACCGGATTTGCGGTGCGGATGAAACAACCACAATTTTTTTCGGCTCAAGCCGGTCGAGCATTTTCAAAATACTTTTTTCAAGGGTTGTTCCGCGAACGATGGAGTCGTCAATTACTACGAGGGTGTCTTTTCCCTTATGCACTACCTCGTACGTGGTATCATACACATGGGCTACCAATTCATCGCGGTGTTCATCATCGGTAATGAAGGTGCGGAGTTTCACATCCTTTACAACAATTTTTTCGATGCGCGGCCTGAAGGAGAGCACATCTTCAACCGGGTCAACCGATGGTTTGCCTTCAATGATTACTTCTTTCTGCTTTTTAATCAGGTAATCTTCGATGCCTTCCATCATACCGTAAAATGCTGTTTCGGCTGTGTTGGGAATATAGGAGAAGACAGTATTCTTTAAATCGAAATTGATGGCCCTGAGTACCTGTGGCACCAGCAGCCTGCCGAGTTGTTTACGCTCTTTGTAAATATCGGGATCGTTTCCGCGGGAGAAGTAAATGCGCTCAAAGCTGCACGACTTCTTTTCGCCCTGGGGTAATACCGGGTACAGTCCCGGCTCTCCGCTTTTGGTAATGATCAGCGCATGTCCCGGTGTAATTTCTTCTATCTGGTTATAGTTGATGTTAAAGGCGGTTTTTATGGCGGGCTTTTCGGATGCTACTACCACTACTTCATCATCGGCATAAAAGTATGCCGGGCGGATGCCGTTCGGGTCGCGCATGACAAAGGCCGAACCTGAACCGGTTAAGCCGGCCATGGTATAGCCTCCGTCAAAATCCTTGCAGGCACGCTTCAGCACACGCTGCAGGTCGATTTCGTTTTCAATGATTTCGGAGATTTCCTGGTTGGAATACTGGTCTTTGTACTTCTCGAAAAGCCCCTGCACTTCCTCATCCAAAAAGTGGCCGATTTTCTCCATAACGGTTACCGTGTCCACTTTTTCTTTAGGGTGCTGCCCCAGGTTAACCAGTATGTCGAACAATTCATCAACATTGGTCATGTTAAAATTTCCTGCCATCACCAGGTTTCGGCTTCGCCAGTTGTTTTGCCGCAGAAAGGGGTGAACGCTTTCTATGCTGTTTTGCCCATGGGTACCGTAGCGCAGGTGCCCCAGCCACAGTTCACCGGTAAAGGCCACATTTTCTTTCAGCCACTTTTCGTCCCTGAATTTTTCTTTTCCTTCCTTCTGGGCCTTTCTGTACTTCTTGCTGATTTTTTTGAAGAGGGCCGCAATGGGCTGCTGTTTCATTGATCGGTACCGGCTGATGTACCTGCGGCCTGCTTCCAGGTCAATTTTAATATTGGCAATACCGGCCCCATCCTGCCCGCGGTTATGCTGTTTCTCCATCAGGATGTACATCTTGTTCATCCCGTAAGTCGGACCATACTTTTCAATGTAGTAGGAAAGGGGCTTACGGAGGCGGATTAGGGCAATTCCGCATTCATGTAGTACCTGGTCGCTCATGGGGGTAATTCAGTTGCAAAGGTAACCTTATTCGGTTAACCCATCAAGGTGCGATAAGGTTCAGTCAGGTCTTGGGTACTGAAAACCAGAAGGTGCTGCCCTTTCCTTCCTCGCTGTCAACCCAGATGCGGCCATGATTTTTTTCAACAAACTCTTTACAGAGAATAAGGCCAAGGCCTGTTCCTTTTTCGTTGGCTGTTCCTCGGGTGCTGTACGGGTTTATTTTATCGAACAGCATGTTGCGCACCTCGGGCGACATGCCCACCCCGTTGTCGCGCACCGATACAATCCATTCGTTGTTTTTTTCTTCGGCACCAATAACAATTTCTCCGCCATCATTAGTAAACTTCAGGGCGTTGGTAAGCAGGTTGCGGATAACCAGGTTAATGGTATTGCTGTCGGCAAGGGCATAGGCGAGAGGTGAAACCTGGTTGACCAGGCTGATATTTTTTTGATGCAGAGAGGTAAGCAAGGCAATGTTTTCTTCAACTAAAGCGTGCAAACTGATTTTGGTTGCCTGCAGGTTAAGCTTATCCATTTGCAACAAAGTCCAGTCGAGCAGGTTATTAAGCAAGGTGCGGGTATGGTTAAACCGTGTGCGCAGTTCTTTAAGCGCCATCGGTAGTTCTTCGGGTTTGATAGCGCCCCTGTCGAGCAGGTCGAGCAGGCCGGCAAGTGCATTAACCGGTGAGCGGAGGTCGTGCGAAATAATGGAGAAGAATTTATCTTTTACCTTGTTCAGCTGTTCCAGTTCCTGGCTGCGTTTCTCCATTTCTTCCTGGTGCTGAAGGAGCAGCGAATTAATGCGCTTTCTGCGCTGGCCGCTCCGGTAAACCGTTACCAGCAGGATGGCGGTTAAGGCAACCACCACAACCAGGATGTTCCGGATGATTTCCTGCTTGCGGATTTCCGAAGCGCGCATTTGCTCCATGCGCATCAGGGAGGCAATCTGGTCGTCTTTGGCTTCAGTTTCAAACCGTAGTTGGTCGCGGAAAAACTTTTGCTGCATGCCCTGGCTGAAGAGGCTGTCTTTCAGTTGCTGGTGCTGCCGGTTATGGTACAGCGCTTTTGCGAAGTCTTTATTGCTCTCATATAAAGCCGATAGCTGGTCATGACATTTGATTTGAAGCAGCCGGGCGTTGATGGATTTTGCAATAGCAAGAGCTTTTAACATAAGGCGCTCAGCTTCGCTTGGGTTCCCTTGTTTGGTGTACACCATGCCGCGGCCAAGTTCAACTTCAGCTATACCAAACTGGTTGCCGGTTGCCTGGTGGATATCCATTGCCGAGTCGTAGTATGCAAGCGATGTTTCGTACTGTTGCTTATGCAGAAAGGCTAACGCTATTTTTGAGAGTGATTTCGGCAGTACTTCAACCACAATATTTCCGGGTTCAGCCCGCATAAGTTTTTTGGCTTCCTGGGTGGCTTTAAGCAGGTAATACACAGCCGAGTCATATTCCTTTGTCCGAAGTTTAACATCGCCCACTTCATCCAGAAAGTAAGCATACCCGGCTTTGTCGTTTAGCAGGTGGCTGATTTTGTTTGAAAGCCTTAGGTGACCGACCGCTGTTTCGTAATAGCCCATTTCCTTGAACACCCGGCCAACATTGTGCAGGGCAATGTTCATATACAGCGAATCGCTGCCATTCATTTTACCGTTTTGCAGGATGCGGTAAGAGCGGGTAAGGTAAAAATAGGCTTCATCGTAAACACCCATTTCGTGGTAAAAATTGCCAATGTTGCTGTAGGCCAGCCCGATGCTGGTCGTATCCGCCATTTCAATAGCAACCTGAAGAGCATCGGTTTCGTATTTTATTGCCGTGGTAAAGTCGCCACCCAGGTTGTTGATGAGCGCGTAATTTTGCAGCGACTTGTAGCGAAGCTTAGGTACGTCAACCTTTTCAGAAAGTTTAATGGCTTCAAGCGCGTACGTACTGGCTTTCGTAAAATCACTTAAAGAATAAAGCTGCGAAAGTTGCACCAAGGTGTTTACCCGTGCAGTATCGGGTATTCCGTTTTTCAGGCTTTTTTCCAGGCTGTCGGCAAGGGATAATGGCTGGCTGTGGCCCGCGATGGAGGCAGCCAGTAAAAGCCATGAAACAATATAGTTCCTTACGGAAATCATCAATAAGGCCATTAATCTCTGAATTCCTGAATTCATAACCAACATTCCGGAGCAGAGTTTACGATAATCATACATTACCGTTAACCCCGGATTTTCCGTTAATCGGTTCATAGGAATACCTGAATGAGTAATCATTGTCAAGATGGCAAATTGTGGTTGCTGAAATTGTTGAATTTCAGGTAAAACACTACACGGCTGGTATTTTCTAATGCCAGAGGGGATGCTCCTGCAGGTGCACCAGCTCACCAAAAAACAGCCGGGTAGAGGCCTCAAACGACTCGGTATAATCCGAAACCAGGAACTGGTCTGGATGGTTGCTTTGGTCGTTAAGCAAGTTGGATGAGGTAAGGTAGTTTTTAACTGCTAGTGCTACCACTTCTGAAGAATCAAGAATCGTTACCGGCTTACCCGCATAATACCCGGCAATCTCTTCGCGGATGAGCGGGTAATGGGTACAGGCCAGAATCAATGCTGTAATACCGCTCAGGTCAGGTGCCGAAAGATATTGCGCGATGATTTCATGGCTTATCTGGTTGCTGAAGAATCCCTCCTCAATCATGGGTGCGAGCAGCGGGGTTGGCAACTGGTGCAGGGTTATTCCTTGATTCGCTTCCGAGATTTTGCGAAGATAAACCCCTGATTGTACCGTACGCTTGGTTCCGATAAGGCCAACGGTTGTATTCTGGAAATTGGAAACTACCCATTGAATCATCGGGTCAATAACGTTGATGATTTTTATTCCGCGAACATATTCTTTCAGCAGTTCGTACGCGGCCGAGCTGGCCGAATTGCAGGCAATGACAATAACTTTGCAGCCTTTTTTAACCAATACATCGGCAATGCGAACGGAGTAAGCTTGTATGGCGGCTTCCGATTTATCGCCATACGGAAGGTGTGCGGTATCTCCAAAATAGATGAGCTGTTCATTCGGCAGCAGTTTTTTAATGGCATGGGCTACGGTTAGCCCACCGATGCCGCTGTCAAAAATACCAATGGGTCTGTCGGGTGAAACGGTCATAAAAAAACTTCGGCAAGGTAAACAGATTCTTGCCGAAGTTTAGTGAGGCGTACAAAAAGCTTATGCGTTTGTAGAAAGCTTTGCCAGCATTTGTTCGCGGGCCTCGCGGTGGCCGCAGTAGCTGCACTTGAAATGCTTTATAAATAAACCGGTTTCATCCTGGGTAGGTGCTTTCTCCAGTTCTTCGCGTTCAATTTTCAAGGTAAAATAACCGCATTCCGGACATTCTTCAGAATGCTGGAAGGCCATGTACTTTTCAATTTTCTTGTACCCTGTTTTATCATCAATCCAAACATCGTAATCAACCGAATGGAACTGCTCTTCGTGAATCATACTTTCCTCCAGATGGGCATCCTCTTCTGCCTCACTGAGTTTGCGCATCAGGTTGCCTTCGGGCGATTTGCGTGGTTTGTTACGGATTTTCCGCAGGCGCTTTTCAACCGATCGCGGGTAGTAGATGCGGATAACGCTGTAAAAAATGAAATAGCTAATGATGGCGAAACTAACCGTTATGAACAGCCGCACATAGAACCACGTCATCCCCTTATCGTGGATCATTTCGGTAAACAACGTGTTAAAGAACAGGAAGCCCGCAGCAATAAAGGCAATAACCGCGTACCAGAAGTACCGGATTTCGTGCAGGTTTACATAATCATATTTTTCCTTCAGGTCCTTAATAATAAAGATCCTGAATTCGTGGTACAGCAAGATCAAAAAACCAATTCCGATACATGCTACTGTGCCTTGCAGCATGTAGGCATTCCAGGCGTTCAAAAATTCGTAAGGTACTTCCATAACTGAGGGTTGTTTAGGTTACTATGTTACTCCCCAAATTAAGAAAGAATTTGAAAGGTTAGCATGCGGGCAGCCTGATTTTACCGGGGCAACCCTAAATTTTGCCCGAACCACATAATTCCAATACTTTTAGCAAAAAATAACCTATGGCCCATAATCTCCTGAACGGTAAACGCGGCATTATTTTCGGTGCCCTTGATGAGAATTCCATAGCCTGGAAAACAGCCCTGGCCGTAAAGGCTGAGGGCGGCAGGTTTACCCTGACCAACGCCCCCATTGCCATGCGCATGGGTAAGATTAATGAATTGGCCAAGGCCTGCGATGCCGAAGTAATACCCGCAGATGCCACCTCGGAGGCTGATCTCAACGCCTTGTTTACCAAATCGCTTGAGGTTTTAGGCGGTAAACTGGATTTTGTGCTGCATTCCATCGGCATGAGCCCGAATGTGCGGAAGGACAGGGCGTATGGCGATTTAAACTATGAATGGTTCCTTAAAACACTGGACATCTCCGGATTGTCCTTCCATAAAGTGATGCAAACGGCCGAGAAAACCGATGCCATGAACGAATGGGGGTCAATTGTAGCGCTTTCGTATATCGCTGCTCAGCGCACATTTCCCGATTATTCGGATATGGCCCAGGCCAAAGCCGTACTCGAATCCATCGCCCGCAGTTATGGCTACCGCTTCGGTAAATTAAAAAAGGTGCGGGTTAACACCATCTCCCAGTCGCCAACCAAAACTACGGCCGGTGCGGGCATTACGGGCTTCGATGTATTTTTTGATTATGCCCAGATGATGTCTCCGCTGGGCAATGCTTCTGCTGAAGATTGCGCCCGGTATATTGTTGCGCTCTTTTCCGATTATACGCGCATGGTAACCATGCAGAACCTGATGCACGATGGCGGCTTCTCGTCAACCGGAATTACCGAAGATTTGATTGACCGGCTGACAAAGTAAATCACCCGGGCCCGGTTACATGGTTGTTTTCCCGCCCTGCAAAATCAATCTTGGGCTGAACATTATTTCAAAGCGGCCCGATGGGTTTCATAACATCGAAACCTGTTTTTACCCCGTTCCGCTAACCGATATCCTGGAGATTATACCGGCACCTGAATTTTCATTTTCGCAAACCGGCCTCCAGCTCGATAGCCAAGGTTCAGATAACCTGTGTGTGCGGGCTTACCAGTTACTTGGCCGCGATTATGTTATCCCGCCTGTAGCCATGCACCTGCATAAGATTATCCCGGCAGGGGCCGGCCTGGGTGGAGGTTCCTCAGATGCAGCGTATGTGTTGAGGTTGCTGAATGAAATTTTTGAACTGGGCATTTCAAATGCTACGTTGCTGCAATATGCAGCCCGACTGGGCAGCGACTGTGCCTTTTTTTTGCACAACAGCCCGATGCTTGGAAAAGGCAAGGGAGAAATCCTGACGCCCATTAGCGTAACGCTAAAGGGCTTTTACCTGGTGCTTGTTAAACCCGATATCCACATTGCTACGGCTGATGCATACCGCGGTGTAACTCCGCATCCGCCCGCTGAATCCATAAGCGAGGTACTACAGGCCGGTATCAGAAGTTGGAGAGGAAGGCTACTAAATGATTTTGAAGAATCGGTTTTTCGGAACTATCCGGAGCTAAAAAAAATTAAGGACAAGTTTTATCAGCAAGGTGTCCTCTATGCCGGCATGAGCGGTTCGGGCTCTACGGTATATGGTATTTTTGAAAAGCCGGTTAATCTCGCGGCTGCTTTTGACGGGTATTTCTACTGGTCAGGGTTGCTTTAACAATGCAGCGTTATCAAACCGGCTCTTTAATTTCGGATACGCCATCACGGCCGAGAGAATGACAATGGTGCCAATGTAAAAGTTTAACCCCATTTTTTCTTTTTCACCAAAGATGATCACGGCCATAATGATTCCGTACACCGGTTCGAGGTTGAGGGTTAACTGGATGAAGAATACGGACAGCTTTTTCATCAGGTGAATGGCCGTAGTATAGGCATAGACCGAGCAGGCCCATGCCAGCAGGGCAATGTACAGCCAATCCGTTGCGGTGGGCACCAGTTGCAGTGTACCAGCAGCCCAGGTAGCTTTATAAAACGGAAGAAACAAT
>JAGUUF010000017.1 GCA_020063545.1 Cytophagales bacterium | reverse complement strand
CTGATTGATTTTTGTTTCCAGTGTCGGCTTGCGCAACGGGTTCAACCCGAAGTAGGAAAGCCTGCCCGGATGTTTAATGGATTGTTTGATGTCGGCAATAACCGAATCGGGCAGGCCCAGGTGCCACGATGTGTTGTCCAACTGTTCCGGGTTATCGCGCACGTATTCGTAATTATAAAGGCCTTCAACGGTAGGCGTCCAGAAGAGCGGACCTAAGCTCATCTTGGCGGTGCGCTCTTTTATCATGGCGATGATATCAGCCGGATACTCGGGCGCTGCGGCCAGCCCGGTATGTTCAAAACAATCAACGCCTGCCTTCAGTCCCCTTCGTATCTCTTCCGGGCGATGCGCATGCGCAACAACTTTCAGTTTGTTTTTATGTGCTTCATCCACCACGGCCAGGTATTCGGCTTCGGTCATTTCATCCTGATCGATAAGCTTGATGCAATTTACTCCTGCTTTTGCCAGGCGTTGTACTTTCGCACGGGCATCTGCTTCGCCCTTCACACCCCAGCGAAACTCAGCCGTGCCCGGATAGGGCTCATGCTGAATGAAGGGGCCACTCATGTACATGGTTGGTCCGGGAATTTCTCCTCTGTTGATTCTATCACGAACGTTAATACTGGCTTCAAGCGGAGCACCCAGGTCGCGCGCGCTGGTAACACCGGCCAGCAAAAGCTGGTGAGCGGATGCCGGCATGATGACATCTTTTGCAATTTTGATATACGTTTTGTCCCAGTGGGTGTAATCGCTGTGCCCGTTTATCATCAGGTGCACGTGCATGTCCCACAGGCCGGGCAACACGCTCATGCCTTCGGTGGAAATGACTTCAGCATTTCGAGGAATGTCAATAGAACCGATTTGTCCTACTGCTTTAATGCGCTCGCCCTCAATAATGACGACTGAATTTTGCAGTGGCTTGCCGCCATAGCCGTCAATCAGTGTTCCGCCAACAAGGGCCTTGATCTGTGCTACGCCACACACGGGCGCAGCTATCCATAACAGAAAGGGTAATAATTTTATCATGCCTTAAAATAAAACAATTCCGGCTTGCTCCCAATCCATAATTACACTCTTGGTATTATACTAAAAGTATAATACTTTTAGTGTAAACTATCGATTATGAATCCTTTTGTGGTTATCGGCTACCGTGGGGCAGACGCATTTTGCGATCGTGAAACCGAGACAGAAACCCTGATTAAGAACCTGAAAAACGGGCGTAACACGTGTATTATATCTCCCAGAAGGCTGGGTAAAACAGCCCTTATTCACCATGTCTTTAACTCCCTGAAGGGATGGACATGCGTTTATGTTGACTTGAATCTGTGTAACAACCTGAGTGATTTTCTTAAAAGCCTTGCTTCTGCCCTGGCTAATGTACCCGGTACCAACCGATTTTCCTTTATTGAGCTGCTGACCTCGCTTAAATTCCAGGTAGAGCTAGATGCCCTAACCGGCCAGTACAGTGTTGGGTTTAATCTTGTAAAGCCTGGCGATAACAGAAAATCAGTTTCAGAATTACTGAAAATTATTGCCAAACAAAGAAATGTGGTGATCGCTTTAGATGAGTTTCAGCAAATTCTTTCATTTAAAGATGAGCAGGCGGAAGGCTGGCTTCGGGCTGAGGCACAACAACACAATACCATCCGGTTTATTTATTCCGGCAGTCAACAGCGTGTATTACACGAAATGTTTGGTTCCAGTAAACGCCCCTTCTACCATAGCGCTGAACTGATGTCGTTAAAATGTATCCCAAAAGCTTTATACATTCCATTTATTGTAAACCTGTTCAAAAAAGGAAAGAAAAACATAACATACGATGTAGCCGGATTTATCTATGATTATTGCCTGGGTTTTACGGCCTATATACAACTCCTGTGTAATCACTTGTATGACGAAAAAAATGCTGTGATAAAAGAAGATTCCGCTTTATCCACTATTGGAAATCTTTTAAAGCAGTATGAACCGTTTTACTTAAAATTAAAGAAACCCTTAACTGACATTCAATTTAGGGTGCTTCTCGCTGTTGCAAAACTGAAGAAGGTTTATGCTATTACGGGCAATGAGTTTATGCGCAGTGCAGGGATAACAAATCCGTCATCGGCAAATAAGGCCGTCTCGGCTTTGCTGAATTACGATCTCATCTATACGGATACGGATGAAAGGGGTAATGAATTTTACAGTATTGATGATGTTCTGTTTCTCAGGTGGCTCGAGCGACAGAGCGCATAAGATGATATTCTTGATTTTCAGAACTACATAAAAAATTACACGTCATGAACATGAAGTATTCACTATCCCTTGGCCGGGTAGCCGGCATCCGGATTTTTGTTCACTGGACGTTTCTCATTCTTATCGGGTGGATTGTTTACATCAACCTGAAACAGGGCATGGGCACCGTTGATATTGTCTGGAGTGTGTTGTTTATCCTCACATTATTTGCCTGTGTTACCGCACATGAACTGGGGCATGCCCTGGCCGCCAAACGCTACAACATTAAAACGCGAAACATCACCTTGCTGCCGATTGGTGGTTTGGCACAACTGGAATCCATACCAGAGAAACCAAAAGAAGAACTGGTTGTGGCGCTAGCCGGCCCGATGGTAAACATCATCATTGCCGCAATTCTTTTACCGTTCATCAAGCTTAGCCCAAACGTAATTGAGGAAATGGATTTAACCCGATTAAGTCATCACAACTTTTTGTTTTCATTAATGGTAGTGAATATCTGGCTTGCCGTTTTCAACATGATACCTGCTTTCCCCATGGATGGCGGGCGGGTGTTCAGGGCATTACTTTCATTTAAATTTGAACGGCATGTTGCCACCCGCATTGCTGCTTCGGTAGGCCAATTGCTGGCGGTGGGATTTGTATTTATCGGGTTTTTCTATAATCCGTTTTTAATTTTCATTGGCGTGTTTATTTTTCTGGGGGCGCAGGCCGAGGCACAATTTGCAGAGGCTAAATCCCTGTTGGGCGGCTTTACTGTTGCCGATGCCCTGATGAGCGATGTGCCTGTTCTGCACCCGAACGATTCAATCGAATTCAGTTCCGACAGGCTGTTATCATCGCAAAACAAAAATTTTATGGTGGTTGACGGGGGTGTGGTTGTCGGCACGCTAAACCGCGACCAGATCATCCGCGCCCTGCGTGACGGGAAAGCGAACAGCGCAGTACATGAGGCCATGGATAAAAACTTTATTGCGCTGGCTACCGATATGCCGCTGGAGCAGGCCTGGGTAAACCTGCGCAATGCTCAAAAATCGGCCGCACCGGTTTTGAAAAGCGGTAACCTGGTGGGCATGCTTGATACAGAAAATGTTGCTGAATTTCTGATGGTGCGGGAGGCAAAGAACAAATATTAACAAGCAGCATTCAAGTTGGCGCGCCCTGAAAAGCTCTATGGATTAATTATCGGCTGGTTAACGAAATCGCCCCGCAAAATGCGGTACCGCATGCGCGCCTCGG
>JAGUUF010000006.1 GCA_020063545.1 Cytophagales bacterium | reverse complement strand
GGCGCGGCCATGATGACGGACACAAAGTTTACCTACGAAATTCTTGGCTCGGCATGGCCGGGGCATTTTAATAAACCACTTGCCGAGGCGATGTACGAAAACATAAAGAAA
The DNA here is from genome assembly GCA_020063545.1 of Cytophagales bacterium. Taxonomy (GTDB): domain Bacteria; phylum Bacteroidota; class Bacteroidia; order Cytophagales; family Cyclobacteriaceae; genus UBA2336. Next base: position 2,392 of record JAGUUF010000006.1, on the reverse strand, counting down.
GTTGGTTTACCGCAGTGGTCGGCCGAAGACCAGTTGCTGGCCAAAGCAGTACAGTTGGAGATGAAAGCACCAAAAGTTGAAGGTCTTGCCAGTAAACTGGATACGTTGGGTTTGCCCAGTCCTACCGGATCCATCAACGTTATGGGCCGCCAGCTCATGGCCATGGGCGGAGGCTCGGACGACATTGCCGACATCAGTTGGTCATTACCAACCATTGTGCTGCGCTATCCTTCCAACATTCCCGGCCTGCCCGGTCACCATTGGAGCAACGCCATTACCATGGCCACGCCCATAGCGCATAAAGGAATTTTGTATGGAGCCAGGGCCGAGGCCATGACACTGCTCGATATGTTATTAAAACCGGAAATCATAGCCAATGCGTGGACTTATTATAAGAACGAGCAGACAAAAGAAATTCAGTACACACCGCTGGTAGGCGAGAAGGATAATCCTGCTATTTACCTGAACCAGAAAATCATGGAAGAATACAAACCCAAACTCAAACCGCTTTATTACAACCCGGCAAAATATAAAACCTATCTTGAGCAATTAGGGATTCAGTATCCTACCTTGCGGCCTGATCAAAAGGAAGCAGTTCAAAAGTTAGAGTCGAAGAAGTAAAATGTTTACCGGAATTGTTGAAGCTGTAGGAAAAGTTGAACGGATAGTTACCGACCAGGCCAACAGGCATTTTTGTATCAGTAGTCCTATCTCCCATGAATTAAGGATTGATCAAAGCGTTTTACACAATGGTGTATGTTTAACCGTTACCAAGGCTGAAGGAGGAAGGCACTGGATTACGGCAGTAGATGAAACATTAAGGAAGACAACCCTGGCAAACTGGAAGGAGGGTAATTTAGTTAATCTGGAACGGGCTATGCCGGCTTCCGGAAGGTTTGATGGCCACATTGTTCAGGGCCATGTTGACCAGGTGGGTACTTGCGTGCGTGTTCAGGAAGTTGGAGGCAGTTGGTTAGTTGACTTTGAGTATGACCCAGCAGGAGGAAACATTACGGTTGAAAAAGGTTCTATCTGTATAGATGGGGTGAGCCTTACCTGCTTTAATACTTCCGCCACCGGCTTCCGGGTAACCATTATCCCGTACACCTTCGAAAACACCAATTTTAAGATCCTGAAGCCCGGTGACACCGTAAACCTTGAATTTGACATTATTGGCAAGTATGTACAGCGCTTAATAAAAACATAAGGTTGCCGGTGCAACCATTCAAGGATAAAAAGCGTCAACTGGTTAACATACACTATTATGCTAAAAAGACTCCTGTTCGTGCTTGTTTGCTCCCTGCCGGTTTTTGTTCAGGCGCAGAAGAAAATCCTTACTCCAGAATCCTTCAATGCCAGTGATGTATTCGGCCCGTTTGAGGTTGAGTTAATCCGTTCCGATAAAAACCGCGTTGAGCTCGACTACAGGCGGGTTAATTCGGATGATGTTGTTGCGGAGGTAAGCCGAAATACGCTCAAGCTTAAACTCCGTAACCGTCATTACTTTAATGACTGGAGCTCGGAGTCAAAATGGGATGAGTACATACGCGTAAAAGTTTATTACACCGATATTGATGAGATTAAAGCACAGGCCGGAGCCATTGTTACATCGGCAGATCAGGTTAAGTCAAAAAACCTGGCCGTTGAATGCAGCATGGGCGCTGAGCTTTCGCTTGATATACTCGCTAAAAATCTTTATGTAAAATCCACTATGGGCGCAGTAAGCCGGTTAACCGGCCGTGCAGAGTATATGGAAGTAAAATCGAGTATGGGCGGTGTTGTTAAAGCCTCGCAGTTGCAAACCAAAACCGGTTTTGTTAAAGCGAGTATGGGCGCTGAAGTTTTTGTATTTGTAACCGATGAAATTGAGGTTTCAGCCGGGTTGGGTGCCGCAGTTGATTATATCGGTAGCCCGGCTGTCCGCCATACCAATACAAATTTCGGGGCGGAGGTACGAGGCAGGGAGCAATAACGTTTTAAGGTTTACCCTGTGCGAGAAAGCGTTTATACAGGTTGAAACTAAGGGCAGCGCAGCCCAATCCTGTTAAGCCGCCAACTAAAATATCCCCTGGGTAATGAACACCAAGGTAAATGCGGGTGTAGGTAAAAAACGCGGCCCATATAAACAGGGTCCAAATCCATTTCCTGTTGTTGCGGTACAGCAGCCATAAAAACATGGATACTCCGAAACTGTTTGCTGCGTGGCTTGATGCGAAACCGTAAACACCCCCCTTGTACCCGTTAACCAGGTGCAGCAGCGCGGCAACTTCAGGGTCGCGCGAGGGGCGAAGTCTTTCAAAATAGGGTTTCATTACACCACTGGTTAGTTGGTCGGTTACAAGAATGGTAACGGCTATGGCTAATAGCACGCGCCAGCTTTCCTTCCCGTAGT
>JAGUUF010000201.1 GCA_020063545.1 Cytophagales bacterium | reverse complement strand
TTGCTCAAAAACTGAAGTGGTGGGAAGATTAAACAGTATAACCAGGAAGGCGAACGAGCAGTACATGACCACAAAAATGAATACCGCCAAAAAAAACAGGTGATACCGGTGATCAATAATGCCGCGTTCGTCATTAAAGGCCGCTACAATCTGTGAATTGCTGGTATAGAAAAGGTAAACCAGGTAAAAAACAGAAAGCAGCAACAGCAGCAGGCTGGTCCACTTTTGCCTGAAGTTAAGGTAGGCCACCCACTTGGTGTTGGCCGAAAGTACCAACCCGATAACAACAAAAAGGGCCAGCAGCACATCGTACAGCCAGTCCAGCTCAGGCAACGGAATGCTGTTGTAAACAATGGAAATGAGCAAGCCATACTCAAATACCTGCCAGAGGCGCAACAGCCATTTTGATTTCTGATACAGGATGAGCCGTTTCCATGCGCTAAAACACATGATGAGGAACCCTGCCATGAGCGGCATGGTAATGAGGTAGGTGATTTCCAGGTACAGAAAGTGGCCGGCCAACCTGGATGTTCCTGGCAGAAATTCAATGAGCCTTAACGCAAGCGATACAATGGTGGCTACCAGCCCGGTTGCAAAAACACGCCACAGCAGGTCAACAAAGTTCAGGATTTCATCGCGCTCAATCTTGAGTTTGTAGTAGTAGTAAAGGCAAATCAGGTAAATGTTGAAAAGAATACCAGGCAACCAAACGGGGATGTCCGGCTGAATACCGGTTTTCAGGCTAAACACTACCGACAGATCGGTGAAGAATACCGCTACCCAGGCAATGCCTGTAACAACAAACAACAATCGGGTAAGGGCCTTGGTGCGCATGGTTACCGCAAAAGAAAAAAGCCAATCAGGTTATGATCGGCTTTGCAAGTATAGGCAAAATTGAGGATTTAGCGCCCTTAATTTGGACGGATAAGGCCCATGTTTTTACTCAAATCAATCCGTATGCGCTTTCCGTTTTCGATAATGATAATAACGTTATCACACTCGCCATTGCCGTAGTCTATTACAAAACTACCTTGTTCATCGTCTTGCTTATAGGATATTCGCTCCTGGCCTGAAACGTATGTCATCATAAAACAACCCTGTAGCAAGGGCGAAGTAAAACAATCGTATCGATACACCAGCGGCTTAAGCACTTCGGAGTGGTAATAGTTGCTTCCATCGGAATACCAGTATTCCCCTGATTTCATTTGGTATTGCTTCTCGTTGTAGCTGGTTTCTCCCGAAGCCTCATAGGTGTAGTTCCACTCACCGTAGCTGTAGGAGGTCTCGCTGTCATAAGTAAACGCTCCTGAAAATTTATTATTAGCCGTATCGTAAGTTGAAGAACCTTCATAGGTAGAGGTGCCATCTAACCGCCATTCGTGGTCATCGAAACTATACCGGCCACCGTAATTGTCGTAATCAATGTGATAATAATAATCATCGGTAAACATACTTCCGTTTTGATCAGACAGGTAACGATAGGTTTGGGTAAATTTTCCGAACATCAGCCAGGTGTATTCTCCCCAGCCCTCTTCGCAGCCTTCGCCATAATCGTAAATAACCGTGTGGCTGCCGTCTTCATTATCAAATTCCGTTATCACGGCACAACTTTGCCAGGGCCAGGGGTCAACAATGGTGGTATCGCCATCACCGGGTTCGCCATTTTTACGGCCACCTGAGAACGCAAACCCGCTAAGGTTCTGAAAACTGCGGTTAATGGCACCGCTTGCCAGCCCCTCGGTAGCAAACCCTGAATTGGCACGAAGCGAAAGGAAGTTTTTGGCAAAATCACTTAACTGCTCAATTCCTGCCGTTTCATTTTCCGAACAACTGAATGCCAGCGCCAGCACGGACACCAACACACCAAAAGCGCTTTTTTTTCTCATCATAGATTTAAAATACCTTTTAGGATTTGGTGTTATAGACACCAAAACCATTCACGGGGTTGGAGTTGCCTGATTTATTTACGGCTATAATTGGGGGCTTCGCGGGTTATGGTAACATCGTGCGGATGACTTTCGGTTACTCCGGCACTGGTAATTTTAACAAACCGGGCTTTTTTAAGCGCCTCAATATTTTTGGCACCGCAATACCCCATGCCCGCACGAAGACCTCCCACCAGCTGATACAGCACTTCGGCCACAAGTCCTTTAAACGGAACACGGCCGGATATACCTTCCGGAACGAGTTTTTTAATATCATCTTCAACATCCTGGAAGTAGCGATCCTTTGAGCCGTCTTCCATCGCTTCAATGGAACCCATGCCACGATACGATTTAAATTTCCGGCCTTCGTAAATTATCACTTCGCCCGGTGCCTCTTCGGTTCCGGCAAGCAAGGAACCAATCATCACACTGTCGGCACCGGCCGCAATGGCTTTCACGATGTCGCCTGAAAACCGTATGCCGCCATCGGCAATTACCGGAACACCCGATCCTTTCAGGGCTTTTGCCGATTCATACACGGCCGAGAGCTGGGGCAGGCCAACCCCGGCAACCACCCGTGTCGTGCAGATGCTGCCTGGGCCAACGCCTACTTTAACCGCATCAGCACCTGCTTTGGCCAATGCTGCTGCAGCATCGCCTGTGCCGATATTTCCAACCACTACATCCAGTTCAGGGAATTTGCGCTTCACCTTGCGGCAGGCATCCATTACCCCTTTGGAGTGGCCGTGAGCCGTGTCGATAGTTATAACATCAACACCTGAGCCTTTCAGCGCTTCAACCCGCTCCAGGATATCGGCCGTAACGCCTACAGCCGCGCCAACCCGCAGCCGGCCGAACCTATCCTGGCAGGCATTGGGTTTATTTTTTTTCTTTTGAATGTCGCGAAACGTTATCAGGCCCGTGAGCTTTCCTTTTTTATTAACAATAGGGAGTTTTTCAATTTTGTATTTCTGCAGCACTGTTTCGGCTTTATCCAGCGTAATGCCTTCGGACGCGGTAATCAGGTTTTCTTTGGTCATAATTTTCTCAACCGGCATATTCAGGTCTTTCTGAAAACGCAAATCGCGGTTGGTGATGATGCCCAGCAGTTTACCATTACTATCCACTACGGGTATGCCTCCAATCTTGAATTCGCGCATAATGTTTTCAGCATCCTGAACAGTTGAGTTGATGCTCAATGTTACGGGGTCAAGGATCAATCCGCTTTGCGAACGCTTCACCTTGCGCACCTGCTCGGCCTGCTGATCAATGCGCATGTTTTTGTGGATGAACCCGATGCCTCCTTCAAGCGCCATGCTGATGGCCAGTTCAGCTTCGGTTACCGTATCCATGGCAGCCGAAACAACCGGAATGTTAAGCCTGATGTTGCGGGTTAGTTTACTGGTGATGTTGGTTTCGCGGGGCAATACTTCGGAGTATGCCGGCACCAGCAATACATCATCGTAGGTAAGGGCTTCAAAGAGAAATTTGGAATTATCGAGCGGCATGGGCAAATAATTTACGAACCATTATTTGCCGGGCAAAGGTAAGCTAATTTGAGGATTAACCGAGCGAATCGAAGCAAAAATGGTCTTACCTTTGTAAACAAGCTTTGC
>JAGUUF010000312.1 GCA_020063545.1 Cytophagales bacterium | reverse complement strand
GCCTTTTCTTCACATTCTTCAATACCGGAACGCCAATTTCCTTCAGCGCCTCGGCATTATAGTGCTGTTCATACTGCTTTTTCATGGGTACTACCAGCAGCTTCTTTCCAAGGTAAAGCACCTCTGCCGGGGTTTCGAAGCCCGCACCGCAAAAAATACCTTTTGCCGTAACCATGCTGGCCACAAACTCATCGTTGTTAACCGGGTAAACCGAAACCCTTCCGATGTGGTAAGGTTTGGAAGCGTGTTTTGAAAATACGTGCCAGCGGATGTTCGGTATCTTTAGTAAAAGGACCACCAGTTTTCGATCGTCATAAGCGGGCAGGTAAACCGTGTAGTGATCATTTGCTTTTGCAGCAGCTTCCCTGATTTTTTTGCGGATGACAGGGGTATAGATATTTTTATCGAACCGGGCAAAATGAAACCCAACGGCATCATCGGCAGGCGCATAATTATTCAGGATCCACTCGCCAAGCGGATCGAAATGCTTGGGGACCGGTACCTTTTTTGAAAGCAGGGCCGATTGATGGCTCAGGGCAATGCATGGTATTTTTTTCTTGCGTGCCGACCAGGCAGAGATCGGCTCAAAGTCGTTGATGATGAGGTCGTACTTTTCAGCCGGAAAACTCTTGATTTCCCTGAATACGGCTTTGGAACTGTTCTGCTTAAATGTTTTGAAAATATCCACCCCTCCTTTTTTACCAAAGTAAAAGCTTAGCCCTTTGGATTTGTACTTAACCGGGTAGGGCAGTTTAATATCGGCCTGCGCACCGCTTACGAATAGATCAAGTGATCCATAGTCCCGCAAAACGGGCACTACATCTTCGGCCCTTGCAATGTGGCCGTTGCCCGTTCCCTGGATCGCGTACAATATCTTCACTTCCTGGTGGTCAGAAATTCGTTGACAAGGTCTTTGAAAATTTCGTCATTATCCAGTTTATCGCGTAAACGTTTCGGAAGTTTTACCGATTTGGCAACGGCATCGTCACGGTAACGGTAAATGCTCCAGCCAGTGCCATCATATTCAAGGGCAGTAAGATTCTCCACCCAGTCACCGGAGTTCAGGTAGGTAACCGTGCCCTTTTCGTTTTCAATAACCCGTATCTCAGGCTGGTGGATATGCCCGCATACGACAAAATTATACCCATTGGAGATAGCGATATCGGCAGCAGTTTTTTCAAAGTCGTTAATAAACTTCACCGCTGTTTTTACACTGTCTTTAACCCGTTTGGAAAGGGAAATCCGCTCCTTCCCAATTTTCTTCAGGCACCAGTTTACAAACGTGTTAATGAGTATCAGCATGTCATACCCAACGGCTCCGAGTTTGGCCAGCCATTTGGAATATTTCATCGTAACGTCAAACACATCGCCATGAAATACCCATGCCTTCTTGCCGTTAAGCCGCAATACAATTTTATTTTCGATTTGAAATGAACCTAAGCGGAAGCCTGCGAATTTCCGGAGCATTTCATCGTGGTTGCCGGTAAGGTAAATGATTTTGGTACCCTTGGCCAGCAACCCGGTAATGTGTTTAATTACCTGCATGTGCGATTTGGGCCAATAGTGCTTGCTAAACTGCCACATGTCGATGATATCGCCATTCAGGATTAGTTTTTTGGGTTTAATGGTCTTGAGGTAGCGGAGAAGCTCTTCGGCATGGCAGCCGTACGTGCCAAGGTGGATGTCGGAAAGAATTACAATTTCGGGCTTTCGCCTTTTGTGTTTACCCATGTTTTGATAAGAGGATTCCCGATGACCCGTGGGCCATCAGGAATACCTAAACCTATGAAGACGTTTTACCATTGCAAAAGTAGGAGCGAACTATTACCTGCCCGTCATTGCCGTGTTATGGAATTGTTACGAAACCAAAATCAGGTAAACCGGAAGCGCAGGTATTTGATGGATTCGCCTTTTGCCGTAAACTCTTCTTCGTATCGGGTTTTAATGTCGTAGCACTCCGCCTGTAAGTCCGACTGGTAAAGGTTATGGGTATAAGCAAGGTCGGCAATGTCGGTGCGTTCATTCAGCACTTCGAGGGTATAATCAAACAAAACTGTGTTATCTGTTTTCAACCTCAGGTAGCCAGCTGGGTTGAGCAGGTTTTTGTAAAAATTCAGAAAGCGCGGACTGGTGAGTCTTCGTTTGATGTCGCGCTTACGCGGCCGCGGATCCGGAAATGTTATCCACAGTTCATCAATTTCGCTTTTACCAAAAAACGATTCGATGAACAGAATTTGGGTTCGAAGAAAGGCTACATTGGTCAGGTTCTGCTCTAGCGCCCAGGTGCTTCCTTTCCATATCCTGTCGCCCTTCAAATCAACCCCGATAAAGTTACGGTCAGGAAACAGTTTGGCGAGGTTCACCGTGTACTCTCCCCTTCCGCAGGCAAGTTCAACGGTCAGGGGATTAGGGTTACCAAAAAAGGAATTCCAGTTACCCTTAATGGTGTGGTAGTTGGGTTTTGAGGGTTCAATTACATTGTTCCGTTCCTCGATAATCCTGAAGCGCTCCTTTTTTCGTTTCATTACAGATCATTGATTTCAGCAACAACAAAGGTACTTCCACCGATAAAAATCAAGTCATCCGGTCCGGCCAGGGCTTTCGCTTTTGCTATGGCATGGTTAACATCAGGTTCAACTGTACCGAACAGTCCGAATTCCTTTGCTTTCAGGGCAAGTTCGTTGGCATCCAGAGCACGGGGAATGTTAGCCTGGCAAAAGAAATAATAAGCCGATTGGGGGAACAGGCGCATGATCGTATCGTGCTGCTTTTCTTTTACCATGCCGAGTACAACATACAAATTCTTGTAGTTTTGTTCAGCAAGCTGGCCTACTACTTCGCGCAATCCTTCGGCATTGTGCGCGGTATCACAAATAATAAGTGGCTGCTTACCCAAAATCTGCCACCTGCCTTTTAACCCGGTGTTGACGAGTACGTTCTCAATCCCCCCTTTCAACTGATGATCGGTAATGGTAAAGCCAACGGCATTTAAAACATCGATAACCTTAACCACGCCACACAGATTTTTTGCCTGGTAATTACCTGCCAGCGGCAGGTTGATATCACTAATTCTCGCTTTTCCACCACCCGATACCTGGTAAACAGTATTTGTTTTAATGATGGAAACATCATCCTGTGCAAAATGTATCCTCGCGTTACATTCCCTGGCCTTGGTTAAAAATATGTTGGTGGTTTCTTTCTGACGTTCGCTGATTACAACGGGGACACCCGGTTTGATTATCCCTGCCTTTTCAAACGCAATTTTTTCCAGTGTATCGCCCAGCATGTCGGTATGATCGTAGCCAATATTGGTGATTAAGGATACAACCGGGGTGATTACATTGGTCGAGTCGAGCCTGCCGCCAAGCCCCACCTCAACAACGGCCACATCAACCTTTTGCTGTGCAAAGTAATCGAACGCCATGGCGACCGTAGTTTCAAAAAACGAAGGCTTAACCCGATCAAGTACACGTTTCATCCGGTTTACAAAACCGATAACAAAATCCTCCGAAACTTCTTTGCCATTAACCCGAATACGTTCGGTGAACGACTTTAAATGGGGTGAAGTGTACAGGCCGGTTTTGTAGCCGGCCTCCTGCACTATGGAGGCTATCAGGTGCGAAGAAGAGCCCTTTCCGTTTGTGCCGGCTACGTGAACAGACGTAAAACTGTATTGCGGGTTACCCAGCGCCTCGCACAGGGCCACCGTATTGGTCAAATCTTTTTTATAGGCACTGGCACCTACGCGCTGGTACATGGGCAGCGTGGAGTAAAGAAAATCCAGGGCTTCGGTAAAGGATGCAATCATGCCGGTAACCGGCCGCAAATCTGAAAGGTAAATTGCATTTAAGCAAGATGTGATTTTTAAAGTGGGCCGGCAAAAAATGGCAACACCACCTTGAAACCATAATCACGTCATGCGTTTCTGTGTTGCTTTGTCGCCTCAAACCTGAACAGCAACGCGGATACAGCAAAGAGTACTGCAAAGAATCCGCTGATACCCAGTATCTCGCCATAAGAACTACCCGGATAATGCTGCATGCCCGCCAACAGGGCAATTGCACCAACAAGAACAACTGACGCGGAAGCAGCAAACATGGTGTATTCCATACCCCTTGAAGTAAACCGTGAAAGAAAACTGCCAACGATAACCACTGCCACCACCCCGCCATACATCAGGTTACCGGGGTTAGGCCCGCCACCAATTAAACCAACGGCAAGGTTCACGAAAAGCAGAAGGAAAGTCGATCCTACAGCCGAGGCAATTGCGATTTTGGGAATAAAGCCGGGTAAATGCCGGGTAATGACCACATAGGCAATACCTGCACTAAAAAGAAGAAGACCCATAGCAACAAAGTCAGCCACCCCCCACCTCACCTCATCGGTGAATTGCATGGCTATAAGTGGAAGGACTAATACGGATACCGTGATTAGGGCAATTACCAAAATGGGTTTAGCACGCTTTAACATAGGCTTTCGTACAAAGATTTATGTTTGATGACTCAAAAGTACTTTTAATTTAAAAGTAAATCAAGGGCACACGTAATTCTTTTTTTGCAGGATGGTTATGGCTAAATAAATGATGTTTACAGGGTTTTACTTATCCATCCGAGGCTTGTAGCGAATCACCTCAGCTGCTTCCACGGTTATCAGTGCTCCACATTGGGCTTCTTCAATCATTTGATTTGCCTCCTCCAGGAAAACCTGAATTTTTTCCTCAGTATCAACAATTTCAACAATTATTGGAAGATCAAGGGATAGGTCGAGAATCTTAACGGAATGTATGCGGCTGCTGGCACCATACGAAAGGATGCCCCGGATGACAGTCGCTCCGGCAATGCCCTGCTTTTTAGCCGCCAGAACCAGCGCTTCGTACAGCGGCTTGCCTTTATATTTATCAAATTCCCCAAGGAAAATGCGCAGCAGTTTTGAGTTCTTTTCAAGTTTCATAGCGAACGAATTACGATTACGGCCAGTATCGTGGCAAATATTCCAACAATTACACTCATGGTAATGTAAAGGGACAGATAGATGTACTGCCCTTCGCGGATGAGGTTGTAGGCTTCATACGAGAATGTGCTGAACGTGGTGAACCCCCCGCAAAAACCGGTGGCCAGGAAGAAGCGCCACTCGGGAGTTATTGCAGTGGTGCGTTCGGCAAGGCCGTAAATAATGCCAACCAAAAAACAACCAACGACATTAACTGCAAGCGTGCCGAACGGAAAAATAACCGGTATAATTTTGCTGATGGCCTGTTGCGATAAATAGCGGGCTACCGATCCTAAAAAGCCTCCCGCACCAATAATAAGCAGTATTCTCATTCTTACTGAAATAACAACTTCCAATAACGTAAACAGGAGTTATCAGCTTGGTGGGCGGTTCCGGGCGAACTCCATCGCCAGTTCATGAACAAATATAACACCGGTAAATTGCCGGTAAAAATTTTTTAAACCCTGGGTTTATCCATATACCTCTACTGCATACACAGGTTGGATAAACAGCATTATGTCTTACCCGTTCTTTTTATGATAATAAATATATGACAGCGTGCCCAGCCCATAGGGTATCAGCATGAACAGCATCAGCGGATCAAAGCCGCCAGCCATCAAACCCGAAAATACTGCGCCTGTCAGGTCAAAAAAGAAACCGGCATAAGCCCACTCCTTTACGCGCGGAAAGCCGGGGACAAGCAAGGCAATAATACCCAGCAGTTTGGCAACCCCGATAAACGGAAGCATGTACACCGGGTAACCCAGTTGATTGAAAACGTCAACCCATTCCTGTGTTGACAGGATATTCGGGATAGCCGAGGTGAGCATGAATGCGCAAAATGATGCGGTAAAAATCCAGTGTAGTAAAGAATCTAGTTTTGAAGGTTGAACATGCATAGCGATTGGATAAGTCTTACAGAAATCATCAAGACACAAATAAGTAATCATTTCAATCTAAGAGTAAATGTCACTGTACCAACTGTTTTAGCAAATGGTTTTCCTGGAGAAGTCTTATAGAATGAACTTTTCTCTATTGCTTCCTTACAGCGCCTTTCAAGTTCAGCACTCAACGTACCTTCTAATCTAACTATTTTTGTTACGATACCTTCCTCATCAATCTCTATTTGAAAAACAACTTTTCCAGCAAATAAATCCTGGTCCGTTGGCTCAGGTGCTTTTGGCTTTTCTGCCCAATCCCAACCTGCTAAACTTAGACCAAAGCTACCGCCACCCTTGTTGGCATACAGCGAATTGGCATCAGGTGTACCTTTCGGATCGCCCTGGTCGCCTGTTTTATCGGTCTTGTCGCCCTGGCTTACCGGTTTACCCTCCTTATCGGCAGCCGTTGTCTTATCAGCTGTGGTGGTTGACTTGCTCTCGGTGTCCTTTGGCTTTACATCCGGTTTCGTCTCGGTTTTTTCCTTGGGCTTTTCTACCGGCTTTTCAACCGGCTTGGGCTGCTCCTTTTTCTCTTCCTTAACCGTTACCGGGCTTTCCTGTTTTGTGGTAACCGGCTGCTCAACCGGCTTTGAAATTTCAGGCTGACTCTTATCTTCAACAACCGGTTTGGTCCCGTCATCGGGTTTATCATTCTTTACCTGTTGCTCTTCCTCGTTGGCCGGAGTCTCAGAACCCGAAGGTGTAACGGGCTGTACTTCCCCGCTGCCCTGGCTATCCAGCCCGAAGTTTAATTCAATGCCATACTCCGGTAGTGGCGGGTTCGGAGCGCGCCAGGCAACCACAAAAAGAAAGACAAGGAAAAGCAATGCATGCATGGCCAGTGATGTTATCAAGGCAATGTTTTTGTTTTTCTTTTCCTGTTGTTCGGTCATGTTACTTTGGTTTTGTAGCCACTACAACTTTAGCTTCAAGTTTTGTGGCAATATCCGCAACATAAATGCCATGTTCCCAGGGCACATTTTTGTCGATATGCAGGATAACCGAACCTTTGGTGCCTGCCAGTTTGCTTTTGAGTTCGCCCTCTAAAAGACTTCTGGATACTTTTTTATCATTAACGTAATACTGCAGGTCGTTGGTTACGGTAACGGAAACCTTCTGTACTTCAATTTTGCTCTGTAAACTGGTAGGCAGGTTTACCGGCAAACCGGATGGTGTAATAAATGAGGAAGTAAGCATGAAAAACACCAGCAACAGGAAGATCAGGTCAGTCATGGAAGCCATGCTGAACATCGGTTCAACTTTGTTTTTTGATGTGAGGCTCATCGGGGTTCTTGTAACAGGTCAATAAACTCAAGCGAAGAATACTCCATTTTATGCACAATCTTTTGCACGCGGGTAACCAGGAAGTTGTAGGCCAGGTATGCTATGATACCAACTATCAAACCGGCTACGGTTGTAAGCATGGCCGTATAAATACCACTCGACAATAATTTCGGGCTCACCGATCCTTCCTCCTGGGCAATGGCAATAAAGGCCTGTACCATACCTATTACCGTTCCGAGAAAGCCCATCATGGGCGCAGCACCCGATATGGTAGCCAGGGTTGACAGGTTCTTTTCGAGCTTAAAAATTTCAATACGGCCGACATTCTCAATAGAAGCTTCGATGTTTTTCAACGGGCTGCCAATCCGGCTGATACCCTTTTCGATCATCCGGGCAATCGGTGAGTCGTTTTGCGAGCAAAGAATTTTCGCCCCGTTGACGTCACCCTTCAGCACCAGCTCTTTTACTTTGCCCATAAACTGGGCCGGATCCTGACTCGCCTTGTTCAGCGTTAGGAAGCGTTCGAAGAAAATGTAAACGGCAATAAAGGAGAGCAGAACAATCGGGTACATCATCAAGCCACCCGCTTTGAACAACTCCCATAATGAAAGTTGCTGATCGGAAGTTGCCGCGTTGGCGGCATCGGTAATGATTTGTACAAGCATCGTAAAAGTTTAAAAAATAAACGTTACAAGTTTAAAAAAGTATCCCGCCATGGCGGGATTAATATTTTAACACCCATACGGCATCGCCATACTCCGCTTTCAGCCCATCAGCCTTGGCTTGGGCCATAGCAAAGGAGTCGCCACTGTCGATGGTTATCCGGTAAACCTTGTATTTTCCAAACGGTGGAATAATCTTACTGCTCACACCCTTTTCGCTTAATTTTTTAGCGTAATCCGTTAGCAGATCAACATCCACAGCGCTGGCAACAACCACGTAATATTTGCCGGTACGCTGGTCTAGTGTTTCAATGGTTCCGGTTTTCGGGATGGCCGCCAGCGAATCGAGCCTGCGTCTTTCAGCGGCTTCGCGTGCAAGTCGGGCCCTGTTCTCTTCCTCTTCGCGTGCCTTGCGTTCTTTATCCTGCTGTTCTTTAATGGCAGCCTGCCGGGCTTTTTCCTCCTGTTGCGGTTGGTAGATGAGGAAGTAGTACGCTGCGCCAACGGCAACCACCACAACCAGAACAATGGCTAAAACTTTTGGCCATACCGGGGCAGGTTCCTGAACGGGTTCATACCGGTACTCGCTTTCTGTTTCAGTTGGAGTATCCGAGTAAGATGGTTCGGATGCTGATGTGTCCTCGTATTGTGCAACAGGCTCAGGTGTTGGTTCCGGCTCAGGTGTAGGCTCGGGTTCTGAAGCAGGTTCATCCCTGCGGATAGGTTCGTAATTGATTTCCGGTAACCCAAAGGTATCGTCAGACGCAGGCTGGTTTTCGTTGTCAGGCTGCTGGTCGTCAGTTTTCTTTTTTCTGGCCATGAAGGTGTAAAAAGTTAGAACTATACAAAATTAACCGAATTTTCGATGCTGACAAATTTTCAGTCATGCGTTAAAAACTCCACGTGATGCCGCCCATAACCTGGAAGCCCCTGACCGGGTAGTTAAGAAACACCGGGTACTTGTTTGATGTAATGTTGTTCAGGTCAACAAACACCGAGAAGTTTTTTGATACAAAATATTCTGTTCTGAAGTTCAGATCAAATGCCGGATCGAGTTTAATGCTGGTTTGTGTTACCGGATCAAGGGCTTTCATATTTCCCTGGGCAATGATATCGGTACTCAGCAATAATTTTTTCAGCACCGTGTATGAGGCACTAACCGTTGCCCGGTAACCGGGGCGATGCCAGGCTTCGGGAAGTTCATCGGTACTATAACTGAAGTAATCGCCACGAACCATGAGCTGGGCCATATCCGAATAGGTTAGTGAAATGGCTGCAAAAAAGTTTGTGCGCTTGGTAGAGCCGGCATCGTACACCGTGTTGAATTTGCTGCCATCGGTCACATCATTCACATAGAAATACAGGTTCTCGAAATTGGCAAACGAAATACCGGTATGTACTAACGCAATGCTGCTGAGCCGTGCATTGATAGCGGCCTGAACCTCAAACAGTTTATTGGTGTGATAAAGCGGTACTGCCGGTGCCAGCCACAGGTTTTCGCGCACAAGGCTTTGCAGCGATACGCGGTCAACACTACCGGTGAGCATGCCCACCACATCAACGGAGGGGCTTAGCTTGTACGTAGCTTTCAGATCCGGAAATAAATGAAAGTCTTTCGCATCCAACGTATCGTTTTCGAGGGCAATAACCGCACCCGCCTGGAGACTCAGGTTATCCACAGGTGTGAACAGGAAATAAGGGTTTACCGTAAGTAAACTGCGAGGCCTTGCATCTACGCCTGTGTCTTTACGGCTCATTACAGCGTAACTGGCATTAATGTAAACCTGGTTGCTTGCTGAAATTTTATACGAACTGGTAAACCCAAGGTCAAGTGTGCTCTCAGTTGCGCTGAATTTATCCGACAAATAGCTGAAGTTACCGTTTAGGCTGTAAGAGAACTCCGTATTTCGGGAATTTGCCAGACCTAGCCCAAGAGAAAACAGATTAAATGACTGGCGAATGGTATCGCGCTCCACTACTTGTGGTTGCGGGTAACCGTAAAAATGCGTTGAACGATTTTCAAATCCAGCCTGGGCCTGGTAGGTTATATCGCTGCCAAACGAGCGGGCAAAAACAGAAACACCGGAGTTGCCGCTGCCCGAGTTGCGGCCGTCTACCGGGCCTTTGCCCGAACTGTTTAAAAATGCATGCGCTCCAATAAGTTTATTCTTGTCGCGCCTGCTGTTGATAAATGCTTCAAGGTATGGTGATGCATAGTTGCCGTAACCCGCGCTTAAAAAACCTCCGTAAACATCGCCTTGCTCCTCTTCCTTTAGTTTCAGCGGCCGGATTACCGGGTTGGCCTGTGGCGTACTGAACTGAAAGGATCGGAACTCGTAAGTGATTTCGGGTTTTATCGGCTCGGCCGGCCGGGGTGGAATTTTTTCAAAGAAACGGACGGCCTCCGGCAGCACAATTTTTCGCTCGCGTACAATCTCCACTTCAACAGGCGCTATTTCGGCTTCAATGGGTTTTGGATCTTGCCCGAACGTGACGTAAGGCATACCACACCATGCCAGAACAAAAAGAAAGAAAACCAGTTTTACCTTCATCTTACCTGTTATCAACTGTATCGGCCGCAGCCTGTTTAAGTCGTTGTGCCCGTTCGGCATCTGTAATTTTTTTTAGCTTTTCCTTTGCCATATCCTGGATGTGTTGCAGCGGAAATTTTCCAATGAGGGACTCCAGTGTTGCCCTGGCATTGAATGAATCGTTCATGGCCAGGAAATTATCAGCCAACAACAAATACGATCTGCCCACCCATTCATCGTAAGCTGCGAAATCGGCATTCAGGCTGATGAGCGTTTCATAACACGGTTTGTGTTGCCCGGTGTTAAAGAAAATTTCGGCAAGCCTGTATTTGGCTTCGGCTCCGTATTCATCGCGTGCGGTATTAAGCGTATTCAGAAATTCATCTTTGGCAAGGTCGTAGTTGCCGCGCGCCATGGCGGC
>JAGUUF010000107.1 GCA_020063545.1 Cytophagales bacterium | reverse complement strand
GCTAACCGGTGTGCCTCCGTCATACAACTGGTAATTTATTCCTGCCTGGCTCGGGTTTACCGTAACCGTAACGGTGGACCCGCTGCAAACCGATGGCGTTGCCGGGCTTACTCCCGGTGTGGTTAACGGAAGCGGGTGGATGGTTACCGTTTCACCTGCACTTTGCGGACTGGTACAACCTGTGGTACCATCAACAACAGCTACCGTGTAGACTCCACTTCCTGAGGGATCGTTGATATTCAACGGATTTGTTATATCTCCTGTTGGAGTTCCGTTCTTGTACCAAACATAGGTGCCGCTATTCGGAGCGGCAGAACTTGTAAGGGTAACATCCGGATTCGGACCATCGCAAACGATACTGCCGCTTGAACTTATGGTTGGGGCCGGTGGTAATGAATTAACCGTGATGGTTGTATTGTCGGTCGCCATAAGACCATTTCCATCGCGGACGGTTACCGTGTACACTGTTGTACTGAGGGGAGTAGCAACTGGATTGGCTATTGTTGTGGAACTTAATCCGCTTGCCGGTGACCATGAGTACGTAAACGAAGGATCACCAGTTACTGTTGTATTCAGGTTAACTGAGCCGCCAGCACAAATGGTTACACCACCGCCAGTGATTGCGGCAGTCGGGCTATTTCCGGTTAACCCGGTAAAAACATTAGTCTCAGTATTTGAGATCGTTGCTCCAGTAGCCGTTAACGTGTTTGCAGATAGCGGGCTGAATTTTATCCATGGATTAGAAGTCTGGTTAAATGTTCCGGTAAGTTTTGCAGAACTAATGCTCCCTTCAACTCCGTTAATATCAACTGGAGGATAGCTGGCTGTGATTGTAGCTACTACCCCGGTTAAGGAAGTACGAACAATCCAGTACCTGGTAAGAAAATGGGTGATGCTTGCATTATTCGGATGCTTGGCATCTTCAACCGATACCCTGACATCACCTGGAAATCCGCTGCCGGCCGTTACATTAACTGTTATCGGAGAATAATTTAATGCACCGGTATTATCCCCTACTGGAAATGTAAATGAACCTGCAGCTGCATAGACTTTTACAACTTCACTTCCACCATTTGCGATAATCATTTTTGATGATGAGGGGCCAACTACCGTTATCGTTGCGGATGATCCTAAAGTTAGATTGTATCCTGCGAGGTTAAGGTTACCCGCATTTAAGGTAAGGACACCATTTACGGTAACATCTCCATCTAACTGTGCCTCGCCAGAAGATTGATTTATGATAAGGTTGTTATACGTGCCAGCCGCAATCATTTGGCCGGAACCATAGTATTCAACAGTCCCTGTACTGATTGCCAGTCCGTTCGAAACTCCCGAAAACCGAATGGTTCCTCCGGTGTTATTAATGGCTCCACCTACCGACAGCGTAAAACCGGCAACGTCAAACACCGAAGCATTAACGAGGTTGTTTGTTACATTAACGGCACCGATGGCATTCTTCTGACCTGCACCTGAAAAGGAAAGGTTAAAATAGGTTACACCGGCTACCGTTTGCGGGCTAGCACCATTATATAACACCGTTCCATTGTTGGAATTAAATGTGCCACTATTGGTAAGACTCCCTGCTATCGATAACGTCCCGGAGGTTGATGTGAACGAGCCTGCATTTATCGCCAGGTTGTTCAGGGTAACCGGGTTAGTTCCCAATACCAGCGAACCGGCACCGGCTTTTGTTAAATTCAAAGCAGGTGCATTTATAATGCCACCTACTGTTAGTGTATTTGCACTGACCGTTATAAGGCGGTTGGTGCCCAAGGTAACAGTTCCGTTGCCAAGGTTAAGGTTTTGTGTTCCAGTAAAAGTGAAATCACCATTCCAGTTTTGCGGGTAATTTAATGTGGTTATGTCACCACCTGTGGTGTTGTTGATCGTTCCGCCATTAATTGTGAACGTACCTGCAACACCTCCGAGCGCATTGGCATTATTAATGTTAAGCGTACCGGCATTTAATGTTGTCCCACCAGTGAAAGAATTGGCCCCAGCCAGCGTTAGGGTACCGGCTCCTGATTTCGTCAGGCTAAACGCGCCCGAGATAACGCCTCCAACAGTCAGATTACTTGCAGCAGCAGTAACCTGCCGGTTTGCTGTTAGCGTAACGGCACCCGTCCCAAGATTCAGATCCTGTGTACCCGTAAACGTAAAGTCGCCCGCCCAGCTTTGAGGATAGTTACCGGTTATGATTGCTCCGGCCGAAGTATTATCAATCGTTCCGCCATTGATGATGAACGTTGATGCTGTTGAGCCAAGGGCACTGGCATTGTTGATATTCAGCGTTCCGGCTGAAAGCGTTGTACCTAAATGCGTGTTGGCACCTGTTAATGTAAGCGTACCCGCCCCTGTCTTTGTTAACCGGAAACCACCGGAGATTATTCCACCAACCGTCAGCACCCCGCCCGAAGTGGTAACCTGCCGGTTGCTGCCCACAATGGAAACTGCACCGGTACCCAGGTTCAGATTTTGGGTTCCCGTAAAAGTGAAATCGCCATTCCAGTTTTGGGTATTGTTGGTTGTAAGTGTAATGGCCCCGGCACTGGTATTGTCGATGGTTGTACCTGCACTGATTGATAAAGTGCCGGTACCAATTGCCGAACTGCTGTTGATATTGAGCGTACCCCCGGTCAGGTTTGTTCCTCCTGAATAGGTATTTGCTCCGCTTAGTGTAAGTGAGCCGGAATTGGATTTTGTGAGTGCTAGTGTCTGTGCGCCACCGTTTTGAATTGTTCCGGCAAACACATTGGCAACAGTTGAATTTACAGTAAGCGTAACTGCCGGGCCTGCACCGTTTTCAATAACCGGGGTACCGACAACCGGGTTGGTGTTAAGTGACGAAACCGATGTGCTGTTTCCGTTCAGTTGCAGGATACCGCTGCTTGCGGCACCAAATGCAACCGCACCTGAATTAAGCGCATTCGGGTGACCTAAACGCAACGTTCCACTTTGAACTAAAGTACCCCCTGTATAGGTATTAGATGCTGAGAGAAAAAGAAGTCCGTCACCCGATTTGTCTATTCCCCCTGCACCGCTAATCACGGACGAAACTGACAAGTCGGGTGTTGCTGCGCCATCGGTTACCTTGAATGCCCGGATGGATCCCCCCAGTGCAATGGGTGCACTAATTAAGGCTGTGGAAGCGCTTGCGATTGTGGTAATATCTCCCGCTAAGTTTATTGTCCCTGTTCCGGAAATGGAAGTGCCTGTCATGTTAATGGCACTGACACTGGTAATATTGTTGCCACCTAATGCAAACACTCCGCTCTCAACATCAAGCGAATTCGTTATGGTAATGGAAGCGGCCAGTGCAACGGTATTATTTCCTCCCCCACCGCTATTTGCGATGCGCAAACTGGCTACGGTGGCAGGCAAACCATCGCCAACTCCCTGGTTAGCGCTGCCGATATAGGCGTAATGGGCACCTGTACTGTACACCCGGTTAGGCACCGACCCCGTCATCTGCACACTGCCCAACATGGTTGTTTGGGTAATACCCGCTGTTGAGCCAATCTGAAGGGTTGAACCCGCGTTTGTTATAAAATTACTTTCACCGGCACCGGTTACCAGGCCACCGGGGGCAATAGTAAGGTTGCCATCGTTGGTGAAAAACCGATCCTGAAACGCTGATGCACTGATGACAAGGGTTCCGCGGACAGCACCCGTGCCGGTAGAGGCTATTGCGAAATTCATCCTTCCGGCACCATCGCCAAAGGTTAAGGTTTTGCCGCTATTGAGCGTAAAGGAACCTGAAATGGTAATCGTATTTCCAAATGC
>JAGUUF010000373.1 GCA_020063545.1 Cytophagales bacterium | reverse complement strand
TTTGTTGACCGTGTTTTTTACATGAGCAACTTCATTACCGTTACCAAGAATGAGGGTGTGGAGTGGATCGAGATTCAGGATAAGATTAAAAATCATATCAAACATTTTCTTGAATCGGGGCGGTTTATCATTGAAGTAAACGAGCCGGAACACGCAGCAACAGAGGATGAAACCGAAACGGTAAAAAAAATCAAGACCATCCTGGAAGAATACATCCGCCCGGCCGTTGAGCAGGATGGCGGAGCCATAACGTACCACTCGTTTACCGATGGCGTGGTAAAAGTAAAACTGCAGGGCTCGTGCAGCGGCTGTCCCTCCTCCATGATTACCCTTAAGGCAGGCATCGAAAACCTGTTCACCCGCATGATGCCGGGTGAAGTGAAAGCAGTAGAGGCTTTCTGATTTACAGAAATGCCCTGGTGTTCTCCAGCTAAAATATCTTAGTGATCATAGCTGATTACCCTTGAAATCTTCCATGTTTCCTTGTCTTTCTTCCACACGTGAACAAATTTGAATGTTCCGCAATCTTCCCGACCATTCTCAACATGGCAAAACCGGTGCAATGCAATCTGGATCGCTCCGTAATCTCCTAGTGGATAAACTTCCATGCTGCCGGGAACAAGGGTTCGATTAAGCCCGAGTTTACGCTCGCAGTTTTCTTTAATGGCATTAATCGTATGCACATAGTCTGTCAGTCCTCCTTTATCATGGTAAAACTCCAGATCCTCTGTGAATATGGACTCAAATGTTTTAATATCACAGTTGTTGAATGCAGTAAAAACTAAACTGTCAAGAGCGGCAATTTTTTCGAATAATTCATCGGGTTGTTGTGCCGTAGCAGCAAGGGAAATAGTAAGTCCAAATAAAGCAGAGAGAACTTGAAATTTCATTGCATTAATTTCCTCTTACTGCCCTTCTGTAAAAATCATGCCGGTCCACAATGTTCAGCAAATTAGAATCGTAGGATGATCTTGGTTTCACCGTGTGTGCAGAATCGAGCAGTACATCGTTCGGTTACGTGTCACCCTATCTCAAACGCATCCGCATCGCGCCAGGCCGGGAATTTTTCGCGGTAAGCTGCCAGTGATTCTGCATTCAGTTCTACGGTTTTAATAGTTTCCCTGTCGGCTTCGAAAAACAGCGTTTCTCCTTTCGGTGTATAAACGGCCGAGTGCCCGTTGTACGGTATGCCGTTACCGTCATCGCCCGTACGGTTTACACCCACCGCATAACACAGGTTTTCGATGGCGCGCGCTTTGAGCAGGGCATCCCATGCTTCAACCCGTGCCGAGGGCCAGTTGGCCACATACACGAGTACGTCATAGTCCATGCGACCTGCTGCCTTATCATAGCGGTTGCGGCTCCACACCGGGAAGCGCAGGTCGTAGCACACGAGCGGGCAGAGACGCCAGCCCTTCCACTCACCGGTCAGCCGGGTTTCTCCGGCCGAATAGGTATGGTGTTCGTCAGCCATGCGGAAGAGGTGACGCTTGTCATAGGTCTTGTACGTTCCGCTGGGCTCCATCCACAGCAAGCGGTTATAGTACCGCTCGTCTTCCTTCACAATAAAACTGCCCAGCAACAGCGCCCCGGTTTGTGCGGCCATTTGCTTTATCCACTTAAAGGTTGTCATGTTCATCGCCTCGGCCAGTTTTGGGGCATTCATGGTAAAGCCGGTGGAGAACATTTCGGGCAGCACGATCACATCGGTATCCTGCCCGATTGTCCAGATTTTTTCTTCAAACATCGAAAGGTTTGGCCCGGGCTCTTCCCAATACAGGTTCGACTGGATAAGGGTGATTTTTAAGTTTTGATTCAATGGGTAAAATTTAGGTTGCCGATTGACAAGTAATCAATCAAAGATCATCAATCGTAAATCGCCAATCAACTTACAGCCTTCTTAAAATTTCCATCGCCTTATCGAGCGTTTGTTCGGTCTTGGCAAAACAAAAGCGCAGCAGGTGGTTATCGGTTTTGTCGGTATAGAAAACCGAAACCGGTATGGAGGCCACTTTGTGTTTAACGGTAAGTTCTTCGGCCAGTTGACGGTCGGGCAAAGAAGAAATGGCCCGATACGACAAGGTTTGAAAATATGACCCATGGCACGCGGTGGGCTCAAACGATGAGCCTTTAATTCCTTCCAGGAAGTAATCGCGTTTAGCCTGGTAAAATGTTCCCAAATTCAGGTAATGTTCCGGCACTTTCATGTATTCGGCAAGCGCCAGTTGCACGGGTGTGTTTACCGAAAAGGTAATGAACTGGTGGGCTTTGCGGATTTCGCGGGTTAATGTTTCCGGTGCTACGGTGTAGCCCACTTTCCACCCCGTGGCATGA
>JAGUUF010000235.1 GCA_020063545.1 Cytophagales bacterium | reverse complement strand
GCGCGACACGCTGTTCAGTTCAATGGACTCGCTGAATTATTATAAGCGTTTCCTGCATGCCGGGCTGGTTTCTATGGATGCCAACACAGGTGCAATTAAAGCATGGGTGGGTGGTATTAACCACAAATATTTCAAATATGACCACGTTCGGCAGGGCAAGAGGCAGCCGGGGTCAACCTTCAAACCGTTTGTTTATGGAGCCGCCCTGGAAATAGGGTATCACCCTTGCTTTGAGTTATACGATATTTCACCAAGTTTTACCGTATCCGGAACAACCTGGTACCCGCCAAACTCCGATGGAAAGTATGGCACAGGCGAAAAGATGAACCTGCGCCAGGCCATGGCCCGATCGGTAAACTCCATCACCGCTCAAATTCTGCAAAAGGTGCATCCTGAAAATGTGGTAAAATTTGCGCACCGCGTAGGCATTGCCAGCCCACTGGATGCCGTGCCCTCGTTGTGCCTGGGGGTAAGCGATGTATCGCTTTATGAACTCGTTGGTGCGTACGGCACGTTTGTGAACAGCGGCATCTACACCGAACCATATTACATCACCCGAATTGAGGATAGAAATGGAAATGTAATTGAAAACTTTGTGCCAAAAACCCGCGAAGCAATAAGTGAACAAACTGCCTACAAAATGGTGTACATGCTGCGCGGAGGCGTTGAAGAAACAGGGGGCACGTCAGGAGGGTTAGCGTACGATTTGAAAGAGGAAAACGAAATTGGTGGAAAAACAGGCACCACCAACAACGCATCCGATGGTTGGTACGTAGGGGTAACCCACAACCTGGTTACCGGAGTATGGGTTGGTGGTGACGAACGCAGCATTCATTACCGTAACTGGGATATGGGGCAGGGTTCACGAACCGCACGGCCCATATGGGAAAAATACATGCGCAAAATCTATCAAGACCCTACCCTTGACTATAAAAAGGGAATTTTCCGTCAGCCAAAAACAGGCCTTGATGTAACCCTTAATTGCGACAGGTATAAAGTGCCTGCCGACTCCATTCTGGTGGAGGAGAAACCCTGGGACGATTTCAACTAAACACTTCAATGCGTGGCGACCTTAAAAGCTACGTACACTTGCTTCCGGAAAATCCCGGGGTTTATCGGTTTTATGATGCCACCGGCAACCTGCTGTATGTGGGCAAAGCAAAAAACCTCAAAAAACGGGTGCTGAGTTATTTTGGAACTAAACAAACTCATAATCGCAAAACAATGCGGCTGGTTGCCGAAACCCGCACCATTGAATATACCGTAGCCGAAAGTGAGTTTGATGCCCTCCTTCTCGAAAACAACTTAATCAAGCAGTACCAGCCACGCTATAACATCTTACTGAAAGACGACAAAACCTACCCTTACCTCTGCATACTAAACGAGCGGTTCCCGCGGATCATTTCTACAAGAAAGTTTATTCCTGAACAGGGTGAATACTTTGGTCCTTATTCAAGTGTTACAGCAATGAAAAATGTGTTGGAGCTTTTACGAAAACTCTACACCATCCGCACGTGTAATCTGGTGTTGTCGGATAGCAACATCAAAAACAAGAAATTCAAAGTATGCCTGGAGTATCACATCGGTAATTGTAAAGGCCCTTGCGAAGGGTTTCAATCAGAAGAAAATTATAACCAGGAAATAGAACAGGCACGAAACATTTTAAAGGGCAACCGGAGTGTGGTGCGGCAATTCTTTCAGCAGCAAATGGAGGCATCCGCAGGACAACTGAATTTTGAACGCGCCCAGTTCTACAAGGAGAAACTTGATACCCTGGATAAGTTCCAAAGCAAATCATTGGTGGTAAACAAGCTGCTCACCGATATTGATGTAATTACCATAACCGGTAGCGGGAAATATGCCTACATTAACTACCTGTTGCTGAAAGAAGGGGCCATTATTTTTTCCAAATCCATCGAAATTCAAAAACAATTTGATGAGCAAAACGAAGACCTGTTAAGCCTGGCGCTTGTTGAGTTGAGGCAGCAGGCCGCAAGTGCCAGTACCGAAGTGTTGAGTAACGTGCCCGTGCGCACGTTGGCTGCCAACCTCAATAACCGCGTGCCGAAAATTGGCGATAAGCGCAAACTGGTGGCACTCTCCATCAAAAATGCCCTCGAACTGAAGCGGGAAAAAGAACTTACACGTGCCGATCGGCCCCCAAGAAAAAATCCTGCGCTCGAAGCGTTGCAGCACGAACTGCACATGGCCACACTGCCTGTAGTTATTGAATGCTTCGACAACAGCAACCTGCTGGGTACCACACCGGTAGCCTCCATGGTACGGTTTGTTCATGGCAAGCCTGATAAAAAAAATTACCGGCACTTTAACATTAAAACCGTAACGGGGGCTAACGACTTCGCTTCTATGCAGGAGGTGGTAGGAAGACGGTACAAGCGCATTCTTGAAGAACAGGATCCTCTTCCTGACCTCATTCTTATTGATGGAGGCAAAGGGCAGTTGGCCAGCGCCTGCCTGGCATTAAAGGAGCTGAACCTGTATGGCAAGGTGGCTATTGCCGGTATTGCAAAAAAACTCGAAGAGGTTTACGTTCCGGAGGATCCGTTGCCCCTGCTCATTAATAAAAAATCACCGGGGCTTCGGCTTATTCAGCAGATCAGGGATGAAGCGCATCGGTTTGCGATTACTTTTCACAGGCAAAAGCGCAGCCGGGTACAGTTAACATCCAGCCTCGAAGAGATACCCGGCCTGGGAAAGGCTTCGGTAGAAAAACTCTTACGGCACTTTAAATCAACCCGTAAAATCAACCAGGCAAGCCTTGAACAACTTGAGAAGGTTATTGGCAAAAGCAAGGCACAATTGGTCATCCGGAATAATAAAAAAGCCTCCGCATAGGCAGAGGCTTAGAAAATGATTAAACCGGGTAATTAGAACTCCCAGAGGTTATGTTCCTTTTCCATCAGCATCATTTCGGCCCACTCGCGCGCCCATACACCTTCATAATACGGACGTCCGTTGTTCCGGTACACGTCCTCAATGCTTTCGTCATCGGGGTTTTCGATTTTGTCAATCACACCCCTGAATAAACGTAACAAGAAAGCATCTGCAAAATTTTTGTTCTCTGCAGTATTCTGGCGATTAAACCATATCGCTTTAGCCGGATTGTTCCGGAACACTTTCTCCAGGTCCTTGTACTTAAACCAGCCAAGCGATTTAAATGTACCGGTATTATCGTCAAACGCTTCCATCTTTATCGCCTGGATGTCGTAGTACAACCGCGACCTGCGCTTATCGAAAATAACATCCTCCATCAGGGTAAGCATGTACACCTGGCGCGGCAGAACAGTAATAGCTTTCCCCCTTGAAGACACAATCCACTCGCCATTGGCGGCCGTACCCGGATTAATTCCGCGGTTATTGTCAATGGCAGATTCGTAATTTCTGCCATTAAACGAAACGGCATCGTTCATGTAGTAGGTGGAAGTAGGATCCCAGGCCTGCAGCACTTCGCCTTTGGTAATAACCAGCTTTTCTTCAAAATCTGCTTTTGTCATCACCGATGTAAGCGAATCGCTGTTATACACAGCGGGGATTTCGCCCGTGCGCACCGCATCGATGATAAGCTTGGTTATCTCTCCATTATTCGAAAAAAAGCCTTTGTTTTGTTTCTCCTTCAGGTCAATCTTCCTCCACACCCTCAGTTTATACAAATGCTCGTACCGTGGTATCGGGTTAATTGAATTGGGGTTGTACTGTGGCAATTCAACCTGGGCAAATACCGCTGCCGGTATAACCGCCATCAGAACAAACGCTATTATCTTATTCATTTTCATACATCTTCGCGCTATTGCACCGGAATATTAATCAGGTCGTTCCCGGTAACTACTACCGGCTCGGGGGTGCCCTGATAGGTCATCCGCACAACATTTTTAGGTTCAACAATAATCCGGTCACCCGGTTTCATTAATGCACGCCATGCACTCAGGTCAACAAGTTCACTGGTAACCGTCATTTCCTGAACGCGCTGCGTTCCGCGGGCAAGAATAACCGACATATTCCTAACGCGGTAATTGGCATCTCTTGGTACCTCCGACTTGAAGTTTTCATCTGCTTCGGCATTTACCCTAAGCCCGGCTATCTGCCCGGCTTTTACACCATTTTTTAAATCAATATCCCGGCCGTTATTGTCTTTGGCAATAATGCGCGGACGGGGTACGGGTTTAACCGCAAACTCTTCCGTTCCGATGAACGTGCCGGAATTATTCACGGAAACCACCACTTTACGCTCCTTAGGAATGATGGTAACCTGGCCGATTTTTTCACCCCGAACAAGGTCGGCCCCGGTTGCACTGAATGACGGACTGTAATCTGTACCCAGCGATGGCACTTCAATGTTTACCAGGTTGCCACACCCCATGTAAAGTGTGGGCACGTTACCAGTGGTTACCCGGATGGTGGGCTTCACAACTGTGTACTCAATAGTCTGGGCGTATTCCTTATCGTTAAGTTTTATCAGGGCTTTGAATGATTGTTTGGACTGACCCTTGGCATCGTAACTGCCTCCCTTTGCCGTGAATTTAACCTTACCCATTTTAATGCCTGTTGCCTGATCGAGTTCTATCGGGAGGGGCGAGCCGTTCAGGAACATTTCAGGGCTGAGCGCTGAAGACGAGGCAGAAATAAACATGTCTGCCTCGTAGGCGGCTCCGGCTGCCACCATAGAGGCCTTGGGCCGAACCATGGGAATAATATTTTCGAAGCGCACCGTTGCCGCACCTGCCTCTTCGGCCAGTTTGCGCAAGGCGGCTGATTCGTATTCAAGTACTTCCGACTGAATTTGTGTTACCGAAGCAAGCGCTGCAATCACAGGTGTGTTCTCGAAGGTAAACGTGAGGAAG
>JAGUUF010000337.1 GCA_020063545.1 Cytophagales bacterium | reverse complement strand
ATCTACAATGTCGGAGAGTTTAAACCGCTGAATGATGTAGTAAAGAAAGTTAAACGACAGGATGTCGTCTTGCGGGGTTTCGTTTTTTGAGTCAGGTTTGCGTTGGGTAACGGGTTTTACGGTAACAGAATCGCGCCCATGCTCGCGATTGCCGGTTGCGGAGGTTTTGATGAGGGCCGTTTTGTTGTCCGGTTCGGAGGGTTCAACTTGTTCGGTGCGTTCGCCCCGCATCGGACCGAGTTCTTCCTGTGCCAGCACAGGAAAATTCCACGCCATCAACACGATAACAGCGATAAACGTGGGGCCGCTGATGAACAGGTTTTTCATTAACCGGTGAAAGAGTAAACGCAGAATTTTCGCGCTCTGTTACAGGAAAGGTAAAAATTTAGTTTGGAGTTGCCGCTTAAAATTAGACGAATTACCTGTGCCGTTAGACGGAAAGGCTAATTTTAACCCTATTTTTAGCCCTGTATGACGATTTCCTGGGAGGATTTTGAAAAAGTTGATATCCGCGTGGGTACGGTAGTGCGGGCTGAGGCCTTTCCGCAGGCCCGAAAACCAGCTATAAAAGTATGGGTGGATTTGGGCGAACTGGGCATAAAAAAGTCCAGTGCCCAGTTGACCGCCCTTTACACACCGGAAGCATTGGTGGGAAAACAGGTTATCTGCGTGGTAAACTTTCCGCCCCGCCAAATTGCCGACTTCATGTCGGAGGTGCTGGTTACGGGTTTTCCCGATGAGCATAGCCGGGTGGTGCTTTCAACCACTGAGCGGCCTGTGCCTAACGGAGCGCGTTTGTTTTAGCTATGCAATTCACCGATTTACCCGCTATAACAGGAGGTAAGCTGCTTGCACTTCACCGCGATCAGCCGGTGATTACCCTGATTACCGACAGCCGCAAAGCGGTTGTTGACGAAGGCTCGGTATTCTTTGCCATCAGCGGTACGCGGCATGATGGCCACGCATTTATACGCCCGTTGTATGAAGCGGGTATAACGCAATTTGTGGTGGAGTCGGAGTTCGACAGGAAAAACTTTCCTTCTGCCAATGTGCTAAAGGTTAACTCAACCGTTAACGCACTTCAGCAAATTGCCGGACACCACCGCCAGCAGTTTTCACTTCCTGTTATCGGCATTACCGGCAGCAACGGTAAAACCATTGTTAAGGAATGGCTTTACCAACTGCTTGCACCGGATTACAACATCGTTAAGAACCCGGGCAGCTACAATTCGCAAATCGGGGTGCCGCTATCGGTGTGGCAAATTCAGGCACATCACCAACTCGGCATCTTTGAAGCAGGCATCAGCAAACCGGGCGAAATGGAGAACCTGCAACCGGTTATCAGGCCGGATTACGGAATCTTTACCAACATCGGTTCGGCCCACGATGAGCATTTTCTTAACCGTCAGCAAAAGATTGATGAAAAGCTCAGGCTGTTTACAACGGTTAAGAAAATTATCTACTCCACTGGCTATGCCGACTTGCACCTATCCGTAAAAAGCAACAGGCTACCCGCGTTCAGTTGGGGTACATCAGCCGATGCTGATTTGCCCGTTCGAAAAGAGAAAAATGATCAGTATGCCATATACTGGAAGGAGCAATGGCACAGGCTTTCCTTTCCCTTTTCGGATGAAGCCGGTATTGAAAATGCCATGCACGGTGTTGCCCTGATGTTGTTACTGGGTTACGACCCGCGCCAAATTCAGCAGCGCTTAACCTCACTCCGGTCGGTGTCCATGCGCCTCGAAGTAAAAGAAGGCATAAACGGATGCCTGGTTATTGATGATACCTACAATAACGACCTGGCCGGGTTGCAGATAAGCCTGGATTTTCTGGCCCACCAGCAGCAGCGTAAAAAGCGAACGGTTATCCTTTCAGACATCCTTCAATCAGGGCTTGATGAGGAGCGCCTGGTACAAACTGTTGCCGGTAAAATAAAAGCCAGCGGGGTTCAGCGGTTTGTCGGCATTGGCGATGTACTGAACCGGCACAAGCGGTTTTTTAACCTGCCGGCCGATTTTTTCCTAACCACCGATGATTTTATTAACCACTTTACAGCGGACCGGTTTTCAGACGAAGTTATCCTGGTAAAAGGTTCGCGCCCGTTTCAGTTCGAGCGGATTACAGCCTTGCTGCAGCAACGCGTTCACGGAACGGTGTTGGAAATTGATTTGGGCGCAGTGGTACACAACCTCAATTATTTCAAATCGAAACTGAAACCGCAAACAAAACTGATGGTAATGGTAAAAGCCCTCGCCTATGGCAGCGGCAGCGTGCAGGTAGCCAACCTGTTGCAGTACCACCGTGTGCACTACCTGGGCGTTGCCTATGCTGATGAGGGCGCTGAACTCCGGAAAAATAACATCACCATTCCGATTATGGTGATGAACCCGTCAACGGAGAGTTTCGACAGTTTGCTTACCAACACATTGGAACCATCCGTTTACAGCATGGGCCTTCTGAAGGAGTTGATCCGGTTTTTGAATGGCAGGCCAATGTCGGTTCACGTAAAACTGGATACCGGCATGCACCGCCTGGGCATTGACGAAGAAAACCTTACGGAGTTGCTGGAATTATTAACGAGCCACCGTAACCTGCGTGTGGCATCGGTATTCAGCCATTTGTCGGGAGCCGATGAGGAGCAGTTCGATTCATTTACCGCGCAGCAGGCCGATCGGTTTTTAGCGATGACCGCCCGACTTGAACAAATTCCGGGCGTGGAACCCATCCGGCACCTGGTAAATACTTCGGGGATACTGCGCTTCCCGCACTACCATTTCGATATGGTGCGGCTGGGTATCGGGTTATACGGGGTTGATACGGTTAAGGAAAGTAATACCCTGAAGCAGGCGGTAACACTTAAAACAACAATCTCGCAAATACGGAACATTAACGCTGGCGAGAGCGTGGGCTACTCGCGCAAAGGAATTTCGGATAAGGCCCGGACCATTGCCACCATCGCTATCGGCTATGCCGATGGGTACAGCAGGGCGTTCGGCAACGGCAAGGGTGTGGTGCTGGTTAACGGAAAACGAGCGCCCGTAGTGGGCAATGTGTGCATGGACATGACCATGATAGATGTTACCGGCCTGGATGCACACGAAGGCGACTCCGTGGTAATCTTTGGCGCTGGACTGCCCGTTACTGAAGTAGCGGAACGGATTGGCACCATTCCGTACGAAATCCTGACCAACACGAGCGACCGGGTGAGGAGGGTTTTTGTGGCAGAAGGAATTTGAAGGTGAACCGTTACCGGGTAAACGTCTGGTTAGCCCAGGTAAAAAATTCGGTAAGGCTGAGTACGCTGATTTCTTTGTTCCGGTTTGTTGCTGAGGTGTAGCGTTTTTGTTTTACAGCATCTTTAAGCCAGGTAAGTGCACCGGGTTTCCAGCCGGCACCGTCAATCAAAATAATCAAAGCCGTTTCCGGCATGGCTTCAATGGCATTGAGGTAGAGGTACGGCAGTTTTTCATCCACCGAGCCGGCAACCTGCTGCCATTTGCATTCGATGCGCACCTGCAGGTGATAGGTTTGGGAGATCAGCAAAAACTCTGTATTTCCATTGTGTCCGTAAATGGTTTTAAACGGAATGTTTTCCAGCAATAATTCGCTTCCGAACTTTGCTTTGTTTTTTTCCCACTCCCGGTACCTGACTAATTCAAAACCCTTTCCGGTTAATACGGTTTTTACGGCTACTTCAAGTTGATTTCCGGTAATGTTGCTTTTTGTTCCTTTTTGCATTTACCCAATGGCATAGTTTGTAACCACGATTTCATTTATTGCCCCGCGCTTTTTTGGGTTCGAATTGATCATGCGTTTTGCCGGCACGCGGGTAATGGTATAACCCCGGTAGAGCCTGTCGAAAAAGTTATCGGAAGGATCGTGGTTTTTCGGATCGGAGTTGCTCAGCATCACCCGGGCGCCCAGGGTATCGAGTTGTTTAAAAAGTTTTGCCAGTTGGCGCTGTTCCGTATCGGCAAAATCCTGGTGGCTGTACGCGGTAAAGTTTGCCGTTTTGCTGAGGGGCCGGTAGGGCGGATCGAAGTAAACAAATGATTTTGCCTTCAAATCGGAAACTACCTGCCTGAAATCGGCTTTTTTTATTTCGGCCAGTTGCAACACCCGGTGAACGGCCAGCAGGTTTTGTTCATCGCAAATGGTAGGGTTAACGTAGTCGCCTGCCGGTGCGTTGAATTCGCCCTTGGAGTTAACCCGGTACAGGCCGTTATAGCAGGTACGGTTCAGAAATATCAATTGGGCCGCTCGCGGAAACCACCTGTCTGAATACGTGTTGTAGTCGATGTTGAACCGCTGCAGGTTGTAGTTGGTTCGCTGATCGTAAAAGAATTGCTGCCGTTTTTTCGTATCGAGTTTCAGGTAATTTTTCTGGTAGCGGTAAAGAAATTCGAGCAGCCCGGAAACATCTTGCTGAATTACGCGGTAGGTTAATATCAGTTCTTCGTTGATGTCGTACAGGTAAGCGCTGTCGATGGAATAATTTTGTGCAATGTCGAAGAAGACGGCACCGCTTCCCAAAAACGGTTCAAAAAAGTGCTTCAGTTTTTTTTGTTTGAGTTGTGCCGGGTAAAGCTCCTGGAATTTTTCTATCAACTGGCTCTTGCCGCCCGCCCATTTCAGAAAGGGCTTTGCGGCAGGCGGGTTGTGGTTGTTCCGCTTCGCGGGGGTTTTTTGCTTGCTCACTGTACTGGCCATTCGGTGGCATAAAGGTAATCAGGTTTACCGGCTGTTAGCAACCAAGGATTACCGTAAGTGGCCTGAAGTATTCAACAATTAGCGTTTGAATATGGTGAAGTATTCTTCAAAAGCAAACAGGCGATTTCGTTTGGCTCCGGTCATTTCTTTTAAAATGCCGAGCCGCATAAAATCTTCAAGCAATTTGTAAGACGATACCAGCGATAAACCTGTAATGTGCGCTACTTTTTCTACATCCACAATGGGCTGCTGATACAGGTAATCTAAAAATAACTTTGCAGTGTTTACTTTTTTTCCCAAGCGATAAATTCTTTTCTCCTCACAATCACGTTTCAAAACGAGAAGATCTTTCAATGCCTGTGAAGCGCTGGAGGAGGTTTCCAATATACCTTCAAGAAAGAATTTTACCCAGCCCAACAGATCGTTATGCGTGCGAATACGGGTGAGCAAGTCGTAGTAATACGATTTGTTTTTTTCGAAAAAGTCTGAAAGATAAAGAACAGGTTTTTGCAAAATGCCTTTTTCTACCATAAATAAAGTTATCAGCAACCGGCCGATGCGACCATTGCCATCCAGGAAGGGGTGAATGGTTTCGAACTGATAATGGGCAATGGCAATTTTCATAAGATTGGTGAGACCTGTATCCTCATTGTGTATAAAATTCTCCAAATCACCCATGAGTGATTCTACTTCTTCGTGAGGAGGAGGTATGAATACTGCAGTTTTAATGGACGAGCCGCCTATCCAGTTCTGGCTTCTGCGGAATTCACCCGGCAATTTATGTTTACCCCGCACACCGCTGAGCAGGGTTGCATGGGCGTGTTTAAGCAAGCGGGAAGAAATGGGTAATGCCGGCAGGGATACAATGGCACTGTTAAGTGCGCGGATGTAATTATTTACTTCTTTCCAGTCATCTCGTCTTTCCGGATGTATATCGGTTTCATTTAACATGGCTTCTTCCATGTTGGTTTGGGTACCCTCGATTCGGCTGGATACAGTTGCCTCCTTGGCCACGTACATGCGAATGAAGTGGTCGATGTTCGGTACCTGGTGGGAGTAGGCATCCAGTTGACCGATGGCAATGGCCGATTTCTCCGCCAGGCGGGTCAGTTCACGGTCGGTCCAAGACCACACCGTGTTGATGGCTTCTGGTATAAACGCCTTATAATCAATTACCTGCCGGAGGAAGCCGGATGAATAGTTGTCAATAACCATCATTAGGGTAAAATTAATTAAAATATTTCTTATTTAAGTTTAAGTGCACTAAAGTTAAATAACGGATTTGTTATTTAACCTTCGCCCTTATACCGGTGCCGGTACCGTATGCCCGGGATTTGGTGGATGTGTTGACTATTAAAATGGATCAATAGCGCAAGGTATCACAAGCGCGTTATCCGCATCTCCACCCTTCGGTTCAGGGCCCTGCCTGCCGGGGTATCATTGCCGGCCACCGGCCTGTCGGGGCCATAGCCCACCGCTACCAGGCGGTCTTCGGCAATACCGGCCTTTACAATGTATTCTTTGCATGCCCGTACGCGCTGGTACGAAAGCGACTTGTTGTAGGCACGTTCACCTTCGGAGGAGGTGTGGCCCGACAGTTCGATTTGAACGGTGGGGTTGGCTTTCATAAAGGCCACTACCTTATCCAATTCCGGTAGTGATTCGGCCTTGATCTCGGCCTTACCCTGGTCGAACAGGATGTTGTTCAGGGTTATGGCTTCGCCAACGTTTACCTGCTTGTTGTTAAACTGCGCGGTTTTTCCTTTTTCCAGGTAAATGATCACTTCCGGGTTATCCTCACCCTCCCCGATGTCGGCTGCCCCGTTTCCATCGGCATACCCGGTTGCTGCCGCACTGATTACTTCAAAGCCGGTGGGTACATCGCGCAGCACAAATTCGCCTTGTGTGTTTGTTTTTGTGGTTAGTTTATCAGCCGTAAACACCTGCGCACCGGCAATGGGTGTTTCGTTGTCTTTTACCAGTACGCGGCCGCGGATGGTTCCTTTGCAGGCGTTTTCGCGCCTGCGGTTAACCAGCAGCCGCACAAAGTCAACCGCAAAACCATCGGCACTGCCGGTAGCTTCATCAATGAGCAGCGTAATGCCCTCACCGGTATTGAGGATGCCAAAGTATTCCTCATTGAGCGGAATGGAAACGAGTTTACCTACAGGCCCGGTTTGGTCAATGGCATTGAGTACGCGTTCGCCTTCAATAAACCGTTTACCGTTGATAAGCAGTTGAAATTTCGAACAGAAGGTAAGCGGCTGAAAGTCGTCCATAAAAAGTTGCAGGTAGGCATTTTGGATGGCGACACCCCTGAGCACGGTTGTCGGAATTTTCCAGCTTACCGGTTTGGATGTTGCGGCATCATAGGCTTCGCTGTACCCGTCACCACCGCAGGGTGCAGGTTTGCCCGGCCTGTAGGTTGATGACAGCAGGATGCGATCAAATCCTGGGAGATCAGCTGGGTCAGGATCCCACGGGTAGGGGTGGGCCTGTGTCATGCGCCCGCAAAACGGATCGAAATCATCGGGCCAGCCGAAATTCAGGTTGTCGGCA
The DNA here is from genome assembly GCA_020063545.1 of Cytophagales bacterium. Taxonomy (GTDB): domain Bacteria; phylum Bacteroidota; class Bacteroidia; order Cytophagales; family Cyclobacteriaceae; genus UBA2336. The sequence goes on along the minus strand of JAGUUF010000337.1, from coordinate 3,580 downwards.
TCGCCCACGCGGATGATGTATTCGGCTTCGATGGTGTTGGCGAGCACCACCTGGTGTTTGCGCCACTCCGTATCGGATGAAACCGTGCGGCCCTGGGCGCGGGCGGTAAAGCCGGCATGGAGTACAAGGATGACACTTAAGAAGGGAAGGATGTGTTTCATGGTTGGTTATTTCGCTATAAATAAAAGTTCATTTTTAGGATTCTTGCTTAATGCATATTTGTGTTGCTTCTCTTTTACAGTTACTTTCTTGCCATACTTTTTGAAAATATTTTTGATTGTATGTTTGTCAGGGATGCCCTCGTCCAAATATGACATCACGATAATGTTGTTTTGAAATCTTTCAATCAACTTTTCAACAGAATTTATTATCTGTTCCTTGCTTGTAAAATGTTGGATCCCTTTTTTTTCCTTGAGTTTAGGAACATTCATTTCAGTGTCAATTACCAGCTCCGTCCATTTGTTGTAATTGGCGATACCTTCGAGAAAGTTGTAGTAATCAAGGTAGTTTAAACCTGTTGATTGGCTATTCGAGAAGTAGGGCGGGTCAAGGTAAACAAGGTCAACACCATTGGGGCAATACAAGGCATCGTATCCACCAACAACTTTGTTTTTCCTTCCATTGTTAAATACTGCTTGATTGTATTCAGCAACAAATTTCTTTATTAATTCTTCAAATGGTTTTTCCCATGTTGTTTTGTTGCCAAAACTTCTTTTCACATTATTTATTCGCAAGTTCAGATTTGCTCTATGAAATAAATTGAAAGGTCGTTTTGATAAACATGCCTGAAACAATGAGGAAAGAATTATGGCACGCTTGAATTTGTCATCAACAGTTGCAACTTTCTGAATAAAGTTGTCAAGCCAAATATTTTCTTCTTTCAAGTAGAAAGTGTCGGAGTAAAGCTTTTGAATAGTTTTCTTCCTGCTTACTGGCTGAGACTTGAAAACTATTTCTAAATCACACTCTGTAACAGTTGTTTTTGAATTTTCTATGAGCGCAGTTCCGATAATCTGATTGAAACTAAGAATGTCGTTGTAATGAACTCTCTTACCTTTTTGTTTGAACAACAAGCTTACCGAAGCGGTTCCTCCGAAAACATCAAGTGCCGAATCAAATTTTATATCAGAAATATTCTCCCAAATCCATGATAGAAATCTCCTCTTGCTACCTGAATATCGTGTTGTTGGAAATTTTATTTCAGGATTTAAGTCCACCATTTTCTTTTAATCTTTTGATAAATTCTTGAATAGTTCTTTGTGCAAAATTTGCTGAAAGTTCTTCTCCCATCTTTTTGCTGATATCGTGTGCAACCAAAAGGGGGGCAGGCACAAGTGTCTTAATTGGTTCTTCAAGTCCTCGCAGATGGTCTTCGTCAATATCAAATGAAGCAAGGCGTAATGCCGAAAGAATTTTGTGAATTGTTTTGTAAAGGTCTTTGGTGTTGTTTTGATTAACCAAAAACTCATATCGAGGGAAATACATTTCATCTGTTGTTGAATGACCTGCAAAGAACATCATCACATCAACCCTTAATGCTTCATTCACAATTTCTCTTGCACTCAAATCTCTTGTGTGATAGATATTTGTCAATCGGTTCAAATCATTTTCAACTTGATTCTTTGTTCGCCTATTCAAATTAGAAGCTGTGTGAAATCTCCTTTTGATTGGACAAGTGATTAAGATTTTGTTGAATAAGGATGCATTGAACTCAGGCAAATAGAGCATATGGCGTATCATTTCGGAATCAGACACAATGTGACCTGTCGGATTCCATTTCTTTCTATCGATGCCCATTTGCCGAATAATATACCAATTGATTATGGTGCTGTAAACTTTCAACTCAACTTGTTTTGCTACTCCCGCATAAAGAATTTTCAATTCGTTTGCTGTTCTGCAAGTTGTCGCCATGCGATACATTGCTTCTCTTGTCAGGGAACCGTGGCGATTAGTCAATGTGCAATTCATCAACTTGTCCTGTGGGAAAATTCTGCCGTCACGGAAATGCACATCCGGCTTCTGTGTCATCCCTCCATGTTTGAAGATGAAAGTTTCTTCAATGAAAAACTGCCCGACATCCATTGACGATTTTGTTGCCCATTCATAATCGCCTTCTTCCATTTCGGCATAATCATCAGGACCTATGATTACCCAATTCTCATAATCACTTGTGTCCTTCGGAACTGCAATATGTCGCCACTGCGATTCGCCTTCAATTTTTGATTTGATTGTTCCACCTGAATTATTTACAACAACAGGAGAAGCAATTGTTTTTCTGAACGGAACTTTCAACTTGAAACGATGCTGACTTGCATCACATGAACTCATGCGTAAAGGAAACTCTGCTCCCCAAAGATGGGTGTCAGGAGGAACGGCAATTTCTTCAAAAAAATAATTTCCAAACACTGTTTCATCAATATGCTCTTTGATTGCAGTCCAGTTTGGCTGGCTGGTAACTTTGATATTATCTTGTCCTGCATTGGTAATTCCTAAATCTTCCTGCCAAATCCCTAATCCTGCAATTGCAACGCCTTCAATGTATTTCAGAAAACGATATTGCTGCGACTTGTCAGTATTTTTTAATGCTTCAATACAATCTTTGAGAAAAGCGAAGTAAAGGTCCCTTGGGTTCTCTTTGAGTAATCTTTTAGTTGCATCTTGCAGAACAGTTCGTTCTTGGTCAAATAAACTTGCACGAAAAAGAAAGTCTGCGGTCTTGGTAATTATAGGGTCAACTCTCGTTTCCGCTTCAAGCCGCGAAAGTTTTTCGTCAAAACTTAATTCTTCAAAGTTTACTTTTTCTGCCATTGCGTTTTCATTTCGTTAAAGATATCGGGTGTCCTCCCCCCTGATTCAGTTTTTCTATCTGAACGAATCTGAATTGGAATCGCATGTTTGATTGTCTCATAAGTTCCAGACAAGAGGCAGGTTCCCACTGGCATTTTCGGCAATCTGTTAAGTGTATCTTCCGAGGCATCGGCTTTTACTCCTCTGATAGCTTCAAGTTGGTCGGGTTCAAGTGCGAAAATCAATCTTGTGTTGCACTGACGAATTGTTTTCACATCAATATCAACGGGACTTTGTGTAATAAGCATCATGCAAATTCCGTAGTGTCGTCCTATGCGCACATTCTCTCGAATTACCTGTTTGCAAGGTGTATCGTCACCCGCAGGCACAAGCAAATGTGCTTCATCTAGCACAGCAATGTAAGGCGGAATCTTTCCTGTCTTTCTCAGATTTTGTAACTCACGCAAAGTTGCACCAACAATTAATTGTAGTTGATGCTGGTCAAGATTGCCGCAATCAATATTTATTATGGGATGCTTTTTTATTAAATCAACCCAATTTGTTTGGTCTCCCAAAAATTTATGTCTTTCAATTGATGATTGCGTTCGCATTACTCCAATTTGAAGTGAATTGGATTTCACCTCCAATGTCGGGGCATCTTCCCGCATTGCATCAATAAGTTCATTCAAACCAAAACTGCCCGCTCGTCTTTTAAGCCGAATAAAAGAGAACGCAAGTAAATCATATCCTACTGTTCCTCGTAAAGTCGGGACAAGCCCAAGCAATTCACTTT